>JADFPW010000145.1 GCA_022562105.1 Planctomycetota bacterium | reverse complement strand
GAGCAACTTCGTGGATTTCTTTCGCCTGCTACGCGCCATGGCGAACGAGTCCTTGCAGAAGCACATCAATGAACATGGTGGCGCCGATGGTTTCTTCTTTCTAGGCCCCCAACATACTCGCCAGATCTCTGCCCATCTTGAATTCGGCGAGAATATCTATGAATTCGACCTTGAGCCAACGGCCAACGGCGCCCTGCAAGTGGCCGATGAACGGGTCCAGTATACTGGCGGCAGGGGGGAAGGTGGTTTGGGGTCGATCGGAACAGGTAGCCGCGAATCCCGATTGAAGGCAGGAAAGGAGGATCCCGCAGCATTCTCAAGCAGCCACGACCTCGTCAGCGATGTTCATGGCGCGCTCTCACGCCGTAGGGCATATCACTTCCACGACACCAGCGTGTTGGCGCCGATGCGGCGTGACCAGTCGGTGCGAGATCGAAAGGAACTCCGCACCGACGCATCCAATCTGGCAGCCTTCCTGCTACACCTGCGCGAACAATTCGAGGGAAGCTACGGCCTGATTCGAGACACGGTTCGCTTAATTGCTCCCTTCTTCGATGATTTTCTGCTTGATCCGCACACCAAAGGTCAGGAGGAGCTAATACGGCTGGAGTGGAGACAGAAAGGAAGCGATTTCCCGTTTCAGCCGCACCACCTATCGGATGGCACCATTCGGTTTATTTGCCTGGCGACAGCATTGCAGCAACCCGACCCGCCCAGCACGATCGTTATCGACGAGCCGGAACTGGGTCTACATCCCTACGCCATCAATCTGCTCGCCGACCTGATCCAGTCAGCATCCGAGCGCACGCAAGTCATCGTCTCGACGCAATCGCCTACTCTGCTGGACCACTTCGGTCCGGAAGATGTCATCGTCGTGAACAGACACGACGGACACAGCGCCTTCAATCGCCTAGACAAGAAAGACCTCGCGGAATGGCTACGCGACTACTCGGTCGGTGAACTCTGGCAGAAGAACGTCTTTCAGGGCGGTCCCAGCCATGAGTGAAATCGTGGCCATCGTCGAGGGTCAAACCGAGCAGACCTTCGTGCGAGATCAACTGGCCGCTCACTTGGGAGGTCGAGGTATCACCATCTGGGCAGTGTTGTCCGGCAAAACGCGCAAACGCGGCGGCGCAAAACCATGGGAGTCCACAAGAAACGACATCATCAGAACACTCAAGGAGGGGCGATTCTGCACGACCATGTTCGATTTCTACGCGATGCCGAAGGACTGGCCGGGCCGAGAGGACGCCGGACAACACTCCTGGGAATACCGCGGCGATCATGTGGAACAAGAGATACGGCAAGACATCGAGAACGCGATGGGAGACGCCTTCAATCCTACCCAATTCATCCCGTATGTTCAGGTGCACGAATTCGAGGCACTCCTCTTCTGCGAGACGAGCAAATTGGCCGAAGTCGCCGCTACCTTGTCCGACCGCCCGGCTTCCTACTTCCAAGACAAGCTCGAGCAGATCATCGAGGAACAGGGTGATGCGGAGGCCATCAACGATAGTTTCGAGGCGTGCCCGTCTCGTCGAATCAAGAAGCTGGTGCCCGGCTACCGAAAGCGACTGCATGGCCCCATCGTTGCGGGTCGTATCGGCCTCGACAAGCTGCGAGTGGTGTGCCGGCACTTCGGGGCGTGGGTGGAGAAGTTGGAAAGGACTGCCTCTGGTGACGCGCCTCAAGATTGACCGCGCCACCCAGGCTTTTTTCCCAGTCGCACTCGGATCTGGACCAGAACTCGAACATTCATTCATTACGCGGAGTTGAACCATCAAGATACTACTAGCCGGGCCCAGGGGGTTTTGTGCCGGGGTCGAGCGGGCCATCGAGTGCGTTGAACGGGCCCTCGATAAGTACGGCCCGCCGGTCTACGTGCTCAACGACATCGTTCATAACGCGACCGTGGTTCGGCAGTTGGCCGAGAAAGGCGCCGTATTCGTCAAAGAGCTGGCCGACGTTCCCGCTGGGTCGAATCTGCTCTTCAGCGCCCACGGCGTTCCGCCAACGGCATGGGAGCAAGCCCGTCAACGCGACCTGAACATCGTCGACGCCACCTGCCCGTTGGTCGAGAAGGTCCATGTCGAGGCCCGTCGATTCGCCGCCGCCGACTGTCACATCATCCTGATCGGCGAGCGCGGTCACGATGAGGTCACCGGCACCGTCGGCCAAGCCCCGGATCGATTCAGCGTCGTCTTCGACGAGGCGGACGTTGATGCGTTGGACCTCGCCGACGAGTCCAACGTCGCCTATCTGACCCAAACCACGTTGAGCGTGGACGACAGCAATCGGGTGATTGAGGCTCTGCGCCGCCGATTCCCTCATATTCAAGCTCCCCCGTCCGACGACATCTGCTACGCCACGCAAAACCGCCAGGTCGCGGTGCGCGAGCTGGCCCCCAAGGCCGACCTGGTACTGGCGGTCGGCGATCACAACAGCGCCAACTCCAACCGATTGGCCTCCATCGCCGGCGAGATGGGGGTGTCGTCCCACCTGATCGAGAGCGCCGAGGATATCCGTCGCGAGTGGTTCGAGGGCGTCGAGACGGTGTTGATTACCTCCGGAGCATCCGCCCCGGAGTCCCTGGTCCGCGAAGTTATCGAGTTCCTCCGAGCCATCGAACCCTGCGACGTCGAGGAGTTCGAGATCGTGACCGAAGACGTGCGTTTCTCCCTCCCCGTGTTGCTGCGGCGCTAGACCTATCCCAAGACTCTTTTCGAGTCGCGATCGTGAAGGAGCGGATGCCCCGCAACCGCTTGCTTACGCGCCCAACTCGGTCCGACTATTCGCCCGCCATGACGTCCTCCAATTTGCTCGGTGGCTTGACACGTCACCACGACGGCCTAGCCTAGGCTCCGCGGTCAAGATTGAAGCGTTCTACCCAACGGTAGTGGAGAATCGAATGTCGAAGAGAAGGCTCCTACGGAAGCTGCGTGATCGGACCATCGGCGCCCTGGGCGCGGGGGCTCTGCTCTTTCAACTGGGCGGGTGCGAGTTCGGCGACATCACCACGACCACCACGCTTGATGGACGGGAGTTGGTGATCAGCCTGATTCAGGGTGCCATCCTGAACCCCATTGACGCCTTCATCACCGATTCGGTGAACAATGCGTTCGGCCCGGAAGACGTCTAGCGTGTTGCCCCTGCTGGGTCCGCGGGCAAAAAAGGTTGCCCATGAGCGACAGCCGAACATGAGGAACCCCCTGATGAAACGGATTCGTCGGCTTGGATTACTGGCGGTAGGGATCTGGCTCGCGGTGGCAGGTTCGGCACCGGCGGACACGGTTCATACGACCGATGGAAGCCGCTTCGTCGGCACCATCGAGCAAATGGCCGACGGCAAGCTGGTCATGAATACCGAGATCGCCGGTCGGCTGGTCATCGACGCCTCGAAAATTGTCGCCATCGCCGCCGACGGGACCGTCAACGTCGAGTTCGCCAGTGGCGATCGCCTGGTGGGGACGGTCGAGGTCTCAGACGATCTCACGGCCTCCACCGTGCATACGGCATTCGGCGACATTACGATCGCTGCGAATCAGATCACCTCGATCTGGCCGGAAGGGACCGAGAGTCCCCAACTGCTCGCCGTCCGGGCTGAAGCGGATGCCCAAGTGGACGCCATGCGCCCGGTTTGGACGACGACGCTCGAAGCCGGCGGCAGCGCCACCGATGGGAATACGGACACCTTGCAGGCCCACGGGCGCCTGGACGTCATACGAAAGACCCCGGACGATCTGCTGAACTTCTACCTGGTCGCCGACTACTACGAGCAGAATGATCGACGTTCGACGAACGAGTATCGCGGCGGCGTGCGTTTCGAGAACTCGGTCACCGATCGGTGGTTCTGGTACGTCCGCACGGAACTCGAGTTTGACGAGTTCGAGGAACTCGATCTGCGGGCCACGGCGGCCGCCGGTGGCGGTTACTACTGGCTCAAACAGCCGGACCACGAGCTCAAGACCAGCCTGGGCATCGGCTATCGCCACGAATCCTACGACACCGGGCGGACGGAGAACGCTGCCGTTCTCGACCTGGGGCTCAACTATCGCCACGACATCGCCGAGTGGGTCCAATTCACCCATGCCGCTGTTTACAGCCCCGACTTCCTGGAGTTCAACGACTACCGCCTGGATCTGGACACCGCCCTGGTCTTCCCCATGCAGGATGATCGCTGGAAGCTCAAGGTGGGCATGCGCAACGAATACAACTCTCGCCCCCAGCCGGGGTTCGACCGCCTGGACAGCACCTACTACACCAGCGTCGTCTTGGAGCTGAAACGCTAGCAGCGACCTGCGGATGCTCGGTCGTCCCGCCTGGATATGGCCGCGTCATAACAGCCACAACGCCATAGGCGGCAAGGCGATCAACAGGGCGTCGCCGATGAGCCAGTCGCGGATACGTCGCCGCCGTTGGACGCTGATGTTCCGCAGTACCGGCCGGACACGGCGTCGAAGATATCCAACAAACACGATGACAAACCAGATTGCCGATGCGGGCATGTAGAGGCCCGCGGTGATGAAAAGCAGCATGGCAGCCGGCTCGTCCCGGCGAATGCCGATGACGGCTAGCAGTGCACAGATGGCACCGACGGATTGGAACACGCCGATGGACCATAGATCCAGCAGGGCTCCCTCTGCCCAGCGATTCACTGCCCCCAGTACCACGGCCGGCGTGCAGTCGCCTCCACATTCTGGGCACGGAGTCCCGACCGGCAGCCCACGCTGGTCGTATCCGCAGGCTGGGCAGAACAGGGATAATTCCGGCATCGTTTGGCCCAACCGTGCATCCATCAGTCGATTGTAGCTCAAATCGCGCCTCCACCTGCAGGGCAGCTTAACCGACGGGTCCAATAAACCGATCGAAAGAGGTGTGGGACTAGCGCATGCTGCGCGCGCCTGCCCCGGTAGGCTGAGCCAGTGTCCCGATGACGTGGCGCGGCCGACGCGCTGCCCAATGTCCAACGGTCTGGATTGAGGTGTCTGCCCATGGGGAATGCGATCGAGTTCCGGGGCGTCTGGAAGGAGTTTCAGCGTGGGGAGATTCACGATTCGCTACGGGATTTGATCCCGGCTTTCCTCCGTAGGGCGGGCCGCGACCAGCGACGACGCAAACGCGACTGGTTTTGGGCCCTCACCGACGTCAGCTTTGACGTTCCTCAGGGCGAGTCGTGGGGGATTATCGGACCCAATGGGGCGGGAAAAAGCACCGTTCTGAAGCTGCTCTCCAAGATCCTCCGACCCGATCGTGGATCCGCCCGGGTGCATGGGCGACTTTCCTCGCTGATCGAAGTTGGGGCCGGGTTCCACTACGACCTGACCGGCCGGGAAAACATCTATCTCAATGGGGCGATCCTGGGAATGGCCCGGCGAGACATCGACCGTAAGTTCGGCGACATCGTCGAGTTTGCCGAACTCGGGGCGTTCATCGATACGCCCATCAAACGCTACAGCAGTGGGATGCAGGCCCGGCTGGGGTTTTCCGTGGCCGCCCATATGGATCCCGAAGTACTGCTGGTTGACGAGGTGTTGAGTGTCGGGGACATGGCCTTTCAGAATCGCTGCCTCGAACGAATCGCCCAGTTTCAGCGCGAGGGAACCACGATCGTCCTCGTCTCGCACAACTTGCAGTCCATCGCCCGAACCTGTCAGCGGGCCATCGTGTTGGATCGCGGCCGAATGGTGGCCAGCGGGCCGCCGGCGGAGGTGATCAATACCTACCTTCGCGCGGTTCGATCCGCCCGACCCGGACAAGACCGTGAGCGAGCCCGGGCCGACCTGCACGGGATCGAGTTGACGACGCTTGCCGGTCAGCCGGTTGACCAGGTGCAGCCCGGAGAGCGGCTACGATTGCGGGCTCGATGCAAGTTTCTGGTGCAGGCCGACAACATCACCTTCGGTTTCGCCCTCACCCGCACGTCGGACAACATTTACGCTTACGGCGTCCACACCACCGAACTGGGGATCCCCCCGATCGCGGTTGCTCCGGGTGACGAGCATGAGCTGTCGTTCGAGTTTTCCGCCCATTTGACGCGTGGTCTCTACAGCGTGTCCCTCCACGCCCGGGACATGTCGGATCAGACGTTCCTGGACTACGCCCACGGATGCGCCCTGATCGACATACGCGAACAGATCAGCTATGGCGGAGTGGCTGACTTGGCGGTGTCGGTTCAGACCCGACGACTCCCCGCCACCGCGGCGGCCGCGGCGAGCGACAGCCCAATCGAGATGGAGTTGAGCACAAAGTAAACGCCCGCCCAGGATGACCGGCTGGAGCTGTGCGTCCAGAGGCCAAAGGAGCGGCGGGCTCACATGCGGTAGGTGATTCGACCTCGGCCCAGATCGTATGGCGACAGTTGCACCTGCACGCGGTCGCCGGGGAGTATGCGAATGTAATGCTTGCGCATTTTGCCCGAGATGGTGACCAGCACCAGGTGCTTCTCATCGGCCAGTTCCACTTCCACTCGGAACATGGCGTTGGGAAGAGCCGACACCACCACGCCCTCCAACTCGATGGCATCAGTCTTAGCCATACACTTGTGTCACCCTGAACCTCGTTACCTAACACCCGACCGATCTGCCGAGACCGCCGGAGTATAGACAGTGTGGGAATCGACCGCAACCAGGGAACTCAGATTAGGAGGATTCCGCACTCGTGGAAGCGAGACGGCTCGGCCTCACCGGGTGGATGCCGGCGTACAAAGCCTGCATTTTCCGGCGGGCGGACGGAGCCATGAAGTCAGCAACCCCCCATCCGAAGCTGGGCGTCGCTACTCGGGAGGGTCGATGCCGAAGTCGCCGAACACCGGAGTGGCAGCGCATCCGTTCGCCTCACCCGCGTTATCCGGGTCGAATCCGAAGAACGGGATGACGCAAGTGGGATCGGCCTCGAAGTCCGGTATGCTGGCGAAAAGCTGCTCGATCTCGAAGGGATCGCAGAACGCGAACACGGTTCCGCACGGGTTCACCGTGGTCAACACGGTCTCGCAGGACGGAAGTATGCCGAACGCCGTTCCGCCTCCCAGTACGGCGAACAGACCCACCAAGCTACGGCCCTTGCATCGGTTGATTCGCATCGTCGTTACGATCTCCTCGCGATCTTCACTCTGGGCGAAAGTCGGCATCCCATTCCTCGGCTCGCCGGCCCACGCATTCCCTCAAGCCGCCCGGCTACGGGCAATCCACCAGCAGCGACTCCAACTCCTGGACCGCGCCCAGGTCATTGCCGATGAGCAGTCCACCCTGACCGCATGGGTCCAGCAGCCCGCCGAAGGCGCCATTCTGACAATCCAGCAGGAAGCAGAAGTCCAGCGTGGAGAGCGTCTGCTGCACGGCGAACGACGTGCAGTTCAACGCACCACTGGCGAAAAGGATGCTCGTACCGACCAATAGGCTCATCACGGCCGTTTTCCGCCGCCGGCGAGCTCGTATACCGCACCTAGACATTCAGCTATTCCTCCAAGTCATCCGATTCGCTGCTCGGATTCCAGGCCGCGATCGCCCGCAGACCCCGCCAGCGACCATACATTGCCGCCGAACTATAGAACCCCTCGCCGAGGCACGCAAGCCCCCGCCACACGAGCCGCGGACTTGTGTCCGCGCGGACTGAAGTCCGCGGCTCGCGGCTGATCCCATGGTCGGATCGGCTGAGTGTCCGGCCAACCCTGATGCCCAGCCCCTTTCCCAGCCGCGACCGTCCGGGAGAGGTTTCCAGCGACTGAGCCGTCATGCGACGCCATCGCTCCCTGACGGTCGCGGCTCAGATTGCTACGATTACCAAGTGGGCTCCGGGGTGCCCGGATGCTTCCACCGGGAATAGGTCGCAACGCTGTCCAGCGCCGGATCATCCTTGACTACCGCCCACCGGCGGTTCCAGTACCATGGTCCCACGATCAGGCGAGACGAATCTCCATGGAAGATAGCACCGCCTCTGTTTCATCTCCAGACCCGGCCTCCGGCGGCGAAATGGGCGATCACCTCGCCGAGGCGAGGCTGCGTGCTCGGCAGATGCTGGGTGGCGAGGCCCATGCGGGGAATATCGACGACTGGCATCTGATGGTGGTAGCGGCTCGCGATGGGACGGTACTTGCCACGCTGTTGTGGCTGGTGCTCCATGGGTTTGGAGTCACCGCGCCCATCGCTCCGGTGATGGCCATCGTCGGAGCAGGTTATGCCTTATTTGTCGGCGTCACCTCCGCCTGGGCCACGTTGCGACAGGTCCGACACTACGAACGGGAACTGGAGCGCGAACGCCGCGAGATCCGCGAGACGCCCGAGCATGAACGGGAAGAGGTGCATTCCCTGTATGCCGCCAAGGGGTTCGAGGGCGCCTTGCTCGAGCAAGTGGTGGACACCCTCTGCGCGGACGACGACCGGTTGCTCAAGGTGATGATGGAGGAGGAGTTGGGGCTCCAGATTCATCACATGCATCATCCGATTATCGTCGGCCTGATCCATGGGGGCGGTGCGCTGCTGGGAGCGGTCACGCTGGCTGCAACCGCTAGATGGGTCCCCCCCGCCACGGCGATGGCTTGGTTGCTAGGTACAGCCGGCGCCGTCGTCGGTGTCCTGGCGGCCATCAACGCACGATTCACCCGGCTGGCCGTAGTCCCCGCGGTGACCACCTGGCTGCTAATGGCGGGCGCCGCCGGTGGGGTGGTGTACTTTCTGGCTGACTGGCTCGGTGGCAGCTACTGAAGCCCCACGACCCAAGGCGCGGTTACGACGCCATGCATAGACTATCGCCGATCAGCCCAACGCGCACCGTCCTGAATCCCATACTGCTGGATGATCCGGTGTTCGAGGTCGACGCCGCCGCCTCCAGCGTATTCTACACCCCGTTTGCCCAGGCACTGGACCGGCACATTCGTCTGATCGGAGCTGGGGCGGCCGGGCTCTTCCTGGCTGCCGCATTTGCCGGGCGACTGGCCGGCGTGGCGATGCCCCTCGTCCACCTGTTGACGCTGTTGGCCTTCGTGATCGGGGCGATCCCTGCCCTGTCGTCGGTTTGGGACTCCATCAGAAAGTTCAAGATCGACATCGACGTCCTGATGGTATTGGGTGCCCTGCTGGCGGCCATCATCGGCAGTCCACTGGAAGGCGCCCTGCTCCTGTTCCTCTTTGCCCTGTCCGGGGCCCTGGAGAGCTACGCACTTCGCCGCACGCAGACCGCCATCATCGCCCTGCGAAAGCTGGCCCCGACCGAAGCACTGGTGATGGACGGGGATCGAACCCGGGCGGTCCGCGTGGGTGCGGTGAGGATCGGCGCCCAAATCCTGGTTCGCCCCGGTGACAAGATCCCGCTCGACGGGCGAATCGTCGAGGGCACGTCTACCGTGGACGAGTCGGCTATCACCGGTGAATCGGTTCCGCGATCCAAGGGGTCGGGCGACACCGTGTTTGCCGGAACGCTCAACATCGACGGACGACTGGTCGTGGAGGTGACCAAGCTAGTCGGCGATACGACGTTGGCTCGGGTGGTCAAGATGGTCACCCAGGCCAGGCATCAGCGAGCCCGCGTCGAACGCCTGATCGACCGCATCGGTCCGACCTACTCGACGGTCGTCATCGTCGCCGCCGTCTTGGCGGCTGTGCTGCTCAAGCCCTTGCTCGGGCTGGACACCTGGAACGAGTCGATTCGGCGGGGGATCGCCCTGCTGATCGTCGGCAGTCCGTGTGCGTTGATCATCGCCACGCCGGTGGCGTACTTGTCGGCCATCGCCGGGGCGGCCCGGGCGGGTCTATTGATCAAGGGCGGTGTGTATCTCGAGCAACTCGCCCGGGCCAAGGTGTTCGTCTTCGACAAGACGGGCACGTTGACCACCGGCAATATCAGGCTCACCGACGTCATTCCCCTCGACGGACAGGATGCCGGTGAGGCGCTGCGCTTGGCGGGGGCGGTCGAAGGATCGAGCACCCATCCGCTGGCGGTCGCGGTGATGAATGAGCTCCGCCAGCGGAATCTCACTCCCTACGCTGTCCAAGGATTCCGATCCCAACCGGGCCAAGCGTTATGGGGAACCGTCAACGGCTGCAGCGTGTGGGTCGGGCGACCCGATCTGGCTCGCCAGAAGCTCGCTGCCGCCGATCACGAATTGTTTGACGCCAAGCTCCGCGAGGTGCGCGAGCGTGGCCAGACGGCGTCCGCGTTGATGATCGACGAACGCCCGGTCGTTCTGGCTTTCGAGGACACCGTTCGCCAGGGAGCCGGCGAGTGTGTGCAACAACTCCGCCGCGACGGCATCGACCGGGTCGAAATGTTGACCGGGGATCACGAGCTGCCGGCCCGGGTCATCGCCGACCGTGTCGGGGTGGACGCGGTTCACGCGGATCTGTTGCCGGAGGACAAGGTCGCGCTG
>JADFPW010000144.1 GCA_022562105.1 Planctomycetota bacterium | reverse complement strand
AGACGACCCTGGTAGGTCAATGCCGTACTGAGCGGCTCGGCCCCTACCTGACTTGCCACGAGCAGCGCGACCACTGCTCCCGCTAGGATCCACTGGCGTGATGCGTTCATTTCATGCTCCTTTTTCACTCGGTCCGACGCCGACAGCTCGGCGATTTCTTATCTTGCCGGCCCACTTGCCCAACCCCGACCTCGACGTCTGCATGTGCGGCGCGGCATCCGGCATGCACCGTTTGCGGGCGCTGCCATTTCCGATCGAATCCAGGTTTGAGTATTCCGGCCCAGGAGGTAATGCGCAGAATTGACCCAGAGTCCCTAAAGAAGGTCAGGCTTGGGGCAGAATAGCCTCCTGCAGCCTCCAAGTGAGGAATGTTGGAAGGAGCGGAGGAGTTTCTGGTAACATAGCGTTGGCGGCCGGCCGGGCCGCCCGGCAGGGACGAGTAGCCATGGCTGCACACGACACCGGACAGATCACATCGCTCCTTCAACGCGCGTCGAAGGCCGACGACGACGCGGTGGCCGAGCTGATGCCGTTGATCTACGACGAGCTGCGGGAGCTGGCCAGGGCGTACATGAACCACGAGCGCGCCGGCCACACGCTGCAGCCTACCGCCTTGGTCAACGAGGCGTACGCCCGCCTGATGGGCAAGACGCAGCCGGCGTTTGACAACCGGGCCCACTTCATGGGCTTTGCCGCCCGGGCGATGCGGCAGGTTTTGATCGACCATGCTCGACGACACCAGGCGGCCAAGCGGTGCGGAGATCGCGAGCAAGTTTCGCTCAGCGAGTTGGCCACTCCTTCCGGGACGTCCACCGTAGATCTGCTCGATTTGAATGACGCACTCGAAAAGCTAATGGCGGTGAACGAGCGATCGGCCAAGGTGGTCGAGTTGCGGTTCTTCGGCAGTCTAACGATTGCCGAGGCGGCTGAAGTATTGGGCGTCTCCCATGCCACGGTGGAGGGGGATTGGGCGATGGCCCGGGCATGGTTGGGGCGGGAGCTTGCCGCCAACGTATCGTGAGCGACTCCACTTCGTTCGAGCGCGTTCGCGAGCTGTTCCTCGAGGTGCGGGGTCTATCCCCTGATCAGCGCGACACGTTTCTCACCGAGCAATGCGGTGGTGATACACGCTTGCGATCCGAGGTAACATCACTACTAGAACACGACGCGCATCCGCCTGCCGGTCTTGATACTCCGGTGTTGGGAACTGTCGTGGGTCGAATGGTGCTGGAGTCACTTCCGGTCTCCGAGGAAACGCAGCTACCAAGCCACATCGGCGAGTTCCGTGTACTGCGCAAAGTGGGCGAGGGCGGGATGGGCGTGGTGTACGAGGCTGAGCAGGAGACTCCCCGGCGCACGGTCGCTATCAAGGTGATGCGTAGCGGGCTGGGAAGTCGATCGCTGGCCCGCCGCTTCAAGCGCGAAGTCCAGGTGCTGGGTCAACTTTCCCATCCCGGAATCGCCCAAATCTACGAAGCCGGCACGGCCGACACGCCGGGTGGACAGTTCGCCTTTTTCACCATGGAGTTCATCAACGGCGTATCCATAACACGGTACGCCGATCAACATCACCTGGGTACACGTGCGCGCCTGGAGCTAATCGCCGACACGTGCGACGCCGTGCAGTTCGCTCATCAGAAGGGTGTGATCCACCGGGACATCAAGCCGGGCAACATTCTGATCGACGAGTCCAGCGGACGACCCCGCCCCAAGGTGCTCGACTTCGGCGTCGCCCGGATCACCGATTCCGACATACAGGTGACCACGCAGCAGACGGATGTCGGTCAACTCATCGGGACCATAGGCTACATGAGCCCGGAACAATTCAGCGGCGACGTCCAGGAGATCGACACGCGAAGCGACGTCTACGCGTTGGGCGTGCTGACCTACGAGCTACTCGCCGGCCGGCCGCCGTATGACACGATGAACTGTTCGGTGGCCGAGGCCGCACGGATTATCCGCGATGACGAGCCGCGGCGACTCAGCGCAACCGACAAATCGCTCGCCGGCGACATCGCCACCATCATCGGTCGGGCCATGGAGAAGGATCGCCAGCGGCGCTACCCCACCGCTTCCGAGTTGGCCGCCGACATCCGGCGTTACCTGAACGATGAGCCGATTGTGGCCCGCCCGGCGACCACCTTCTATCAGCTTCGCAAGTTCGCCCGCCGCAACCGCGGTTTGGTGGCCGGCGCCAGTATGGCTGTCGTGGCCCTTCTTGTGGCCGCTGTGGCCTCGACATGGTGGGCGATCACCGCCGAACGCGCTCGCGATCTCGCTCAGTCTCTGGCGTATCGCTCCGGTATCGCCGCTGCGACCAGCCTGGTGAACGACGATCCCATACAAGCCCGTCGCCACCTCGATGTCCTACCGAAGGAGCGCCGAAATTGGGAATGGGACTACCTCTCAGCACGGGCCGGCCCGCCGTTGATCGAGGTGATCGGCGATCCACTAAAATACTCGGCGTCCGTTGGATGGCGCGCCGATGGTACTCCCCTAGCGGCGGTCATCCGCAACGATGCTGTGCAGGTATTCGACATGCGCACCCGTCAAGTGTTGCACGCTGTCGAACATGGCCGTCATCTCAGCAAGGTCTTCTTATCGCCGCACGGTAACTCTCTATGCCTGGTCTCGGAGCTGCCACCACATGCATGGGTTTGCGATGTAGTCACGGGCGACGTCTTGTTTGACCTCGCTCTGCCTGGCAAGTCGGTGAGGTTTCAGTTCAGTCCCGGTAGTTCTCTGCTTGAGGTATTCGAACGAAGTACCGGCCGGCTCACGCTGTTCGACACGTTTACCGGGGAAACTCGCTTGCGCCTGACGTTACCCGGCGGCTACTTCCATGTCCTCTACGACGATGACAAACAAGAGGCCACAATTGCCTCTGCGGGCCGTGTTGCCTCCTTCAGTCTCGAGTCTGGCGCCGCCCTCCATCCATGGCGCGACTACGATGGATTGAGTTATGCAACGGTGAGTGCGGACGGCCGACTCCGCGCTGCCTGGAACGGTGGCGAAGGCGCCGTCATCGATGTTGAGAACCGCTTGACCGGCGAACTCCTATACCAGTTTCCAGGGCACGTTGGCGGAGCCCAATACGATCAGGTGACCTTCTCGCCCGGTGGCCGCTACCTGGCAACGACGGGGCGCGATCAACTCGTGCGCGTCTGGGATCTATCCGACGGTCAGCCGCTCCGCTCGGTGAACGTCGGAGAGTGCTACGAAATGCGGTTTTCGCCGGACGAATCGCAGCTTCTGATGGCTCAGCACAACCGAGCCGTGATCTGGACTTGGAAGCCGACACCGGCAGTGCGTGTTCTTAGCGGCCACACCAGTTACGTTTACTTTGCTTGCTATAGTCCGGACGGAGAGTTGCTTGCAACGGCCGGATGGGATCAGACCGTTCGCCTGTGGGATGCTCACACGCTAACGGAGCGTTTTGTGCTGCCAGCTTCGAGCACCTTTATTCGAGGGTTGGCCTTCAGCGATGACGGAGCGCATCTGGTGGCCCAAACAGCTCACCTTCGTCGCCATGAAAGCAATGTCATCGTGTGGGATGTCGCGACCGGTGAGCGCACCTCGGCCACGCGAATCGCCGTCGATGAGCAGTCGGGGCAGACGATTCTGCCTAGGAAGCCGGAGGACGACGCTCTTTATTGGAGCTTGGCGGGCGGGGGAGCCAAACGTGCGCGGGTCAACGGAGGTGAGATCATGGCTTTGAGCCATGACCGAAGACTCATCGCCCGCGGGTCCACCACTGAAGACGACGACACGGACATCGTCATTCGTGATCGGGAGAGCGGGGAAGAGCTGCGCCGGCTAACCGGCCATGCGAATTTTGTTCGAGCCGTCGCGTTTAGTGATGACGACGCGCTATTGGCCTCGGGAAGCGACGACCGAACGGTACGCATCTGGGACGTGCAGACAGGCGAACAGCTCGCGGCGATGACCGGCCATCCCGACAAGATTTACACGGTCGCATTCAGCCCGGACCGCACACGCCTAATCTCCGGCGGCAGCGACGGCACGATTCAGATTTGGGACGTCGAGTCATTCGAGCAAGTGGCGACGCTCACCGGACACGAGAGTTACGTACACTCGTTATCGTTCAGCCCGGACGGAACCCAGATCGCATCAGCCTCCGGCGATCACACGGTACGAATCTGGGACTCAGCGCCGGATGACGTTCACTGACGACTTGCCTTCCGCGTGATCGATCCGCGAAACCTCAAGCAACGCTGCGATTTCCTCGGTGGTCATTCCAAAAGACACTCGCAGCTTCACGATGGTCGCGAGCTGCTGATCATCCTCATCCAGCGCCTCAAGTGACTCGTTGATCTCGAGAATTCGCTCGGGCATCGTGTGAACCTCCAAGCCCATGGATTCGAGATCCTGTCGCATCCATCCTCCGCCTCGCTTCTGGGCGTGCTTACCCCGGGCATAGTCCACCAGGACACGACGCATGGCCTCCGCAGCCGCACCGAAGAACTGGGCCTCGCTGTCCCAGGTTCTTCCGCCCTCGGCCTTGAGCCTAAGAAACACCTCGTTGACCAACGACGTCGGCTGCAGCGTCTGGCCCGGCGGAAGGTCGGCCATCCGAGCCCGGGCGAGCCGCCGCAGGTCGTCATATAGACGAGCTGCCAACGCTTCGAGCGGCTGCTCCCTGGATGAATCCTCCGTGGGCATGGGCGCATTCTACCCAACGCGGATTCTTCCTTGGAACACCGGTGCCCTTGTGGAGCGCTCGTCTATATGAAGCGCGTAATCCGATGACTCGTTGGGACAGGTTGCTTGCCGATCACCGCCGGTAAGGCACGTGCAGCAGGGCTGCCGCCTTCTTCTTCGCTTCCTCTGGCCGACGGTCGTACCGCTGCGTGGTGGTCACGTTGGCGTGGCCGGCCAGTCGTTGAACGAGGGAAATATCCGCCCCGGCATCCAGCATGTCGCCGATGAACGTCCGGCGTAGGTCGTGGGGTGAGAAGCTGGCCACTCCCGCCTGCTTGGCACGCTTGACCAGCATCTTGTAGACCGCTTCGGTGGTCATTCGGCGATGCTGGACACTCCCGCCCTTGCGAATGGGCAGGAACAACGGGCCAGGCGTCTCACCGCGTACCGCCAGCCAGTCGTTCACCGCGTCACCGGCGCCGTTGCTGGCGTAGACCAGTCTTTCGCGGTTGCCCTTGCCCTGGACACGCACCTCGCCCGTGCTGGCGTTGTAGTCGTCCGTGTCGAGCCCCACGGCTTCGGACCGCCGGATACCCGCCCCGTACAGCAGGGCGAGCAACGCGGCGTCCCGGTAACCCGCTGGGGAGTCGTCAGCGCAGCACGTGGCGAAGATGGCGTTGATCTCGCCCGCGTCGAGACACCGGCCCCGTGGTAGCGTGGTGCCCTTGACCGGCTTCAAGTCGATCGCCCGGCTGTAGTCGGCTGGCGTGAGGTATCCCAGCCGCCACGCTTCCCGTAGGACGCCACGTAGGGCGCTTAACATTTTATTGGCCGTTGCTGTGGCGTAGCGTTCTGCCAGGACAGCTCGGACAGCGCTCGTGTGCTGATACCGCAGACCGCCCCAGGGAAGCGTCTGGGCGTCGAATTGCCCGCTGGTCAGAATGTCGGCGATGAGTTCGAGCGATTCCCCCATCGTCCGTCGCGATCCGGATCCGATGGACCGCAGATAGGTCGCCACCGGATGGCGATCGGCTGGCATCGACCGCGGGGCGAGCGCTTCGGTGGGCATGCTGACGAGTTCCGTGGTCATCGATTCTGCGCTCCTGAGAACTACCATTCTCGGTAACAATCTGCCCCATCCACGCGGCCTACGCCGCGGCCACTCGCCGACCCTGATACCGTCGCAACGCATCCGGAAGCTGGTCGATGCAGTCTCGGATATTGTTGCCCTTGAGTTCGGCCCCACACTTGCCCTGGACGTAGGACAGGAACCGGAAACCGTCCGGAACGGTCAGCCCTTGCTCGGATGCGACGCGCTCCAGTAGTTCGGCGATGGCGGGCGCGTTCGGCTTGCGGAACCGGAACCGACGCCACCGGCTGAACAGCCCGTCAACTTCGCTCGCCCACGTCACGCTTGTCGTGGTCCCGATGACGATGACGTGGGACGGGAGATTCTCCAGCAGCCCCAACAGCATCCGCTGACAGTCTCGATTCAGGTGTTGGATTTCGTCGATGACGAAACAGCGCCGGCCGTTTCCGCCCATGCCCATGTAGTGCATCCGTTCGGACAAGGCGCGCAGATCGGCCACGGTGCAAGCCCGGCTGTCGATGCGTTCGATGGCGAAGTCGTCGCATCCGAGCGCCCGAGCGGTCACGTAGGCCGCGGACGTCTTCCCGCATCCGGCGTATCCGTCAGACTCGAATAGCCAGCGTTCACCGCAGCCGTCGAATAGCCACGAATCTCCGCACGCAGTCCGTATGTCGTCGATGATCGGCTGACCTACGAAGTCGTTCCACGTGTTCGGTCGGTAGCGTTCGCTCAACATCATGCGCCCCCTTTCACGAGTAGCGACAGGATGACGGCGAGGATGGACGCGCCGATGATGCACCAGCCTCCGCGAGTGGGTGGCGGGTTGACGATGAAGCGAACGGCGCCGCCTAGCATGATGCACCGCCTATCAGAAACGTGGATCGGTCCTGCACGTAGTCGGTAACGTTGCCGGCCGAGTCTATTGCCCTGGCAATTCGGCCTTCGTCATAGAAGCGGATGGCGTCAGTAACTTCCGCGTTGTAGTGTTCGTCGTCGGAGCACTCCACTAGCGTCCAGTCCCCTTCGGCGTAGGTGAGTGTGGCCCGTAGTCGCCTATTGAGCCAAACGCCGAAGTATGCAGCGTCCTGGCTCGTATCGAATTGCTCCCAGCCGGCCGATGTAAAGTCATCGGCAAAGTCCACCAGGTAGCGCTCGGCGGGAAGAAACATGCGGTAGACGGTGTTCCGCTGCGCGTTCTTCTCGTCGCCCTTCTTGTCTCGTTTGATCGCGTCGGTGAGAGTCTGGACTCGTTTCATCACGCCACCGCCTTTCGGTCAACGGCCGGCGCCTCAGCGTCGTCGATGATCCCGCGTGCAGTGTCCGCGATACGTGCCAGACTCTCGCGCATGGACTTGGCGTCGCCATTCCATAGGGCGATATACGCGGCCGATCGGATGGACGTGTCTAGGTTGAAATGCCGACAGACGACATACGCGACGGACTCGGCTTCCAATTCGGCGAGTGTCCGCGTGAACGTGCCTCGATCTTCCCAGTGCAGCGCCTCATGCGCCAATTCATGGGCCAGTGTCTTGGCCTGTTGGCCGGTTGCGTGCGAATCGTCAACGTCGATGGCGCCCTTCTTGGACACGCCATACGCGCTACCGTCGATCGGTTTGAACGTCAGCGCGATACTGCGCGACTCGGCGACGCGGACGAGTCTCGCCAGCAAGTCATCGGCCGCGGCTTCCACGTTGGGAACGACCACGACGGGCAACGCCTCACCGTCAGTCTGCGCCACGTCGAACACGGACACGCATCGGAAGAATATGCCTTGCTCGGTCTCGCCAGTGTCCGCGTTCTCGCGCTTCCAGGGGCAAGGGGCGAAGATGCGGATCCCATGCTCGCCCTTGCAGACTTGGCGCTTCAGCTTCTTCCACGTCTGGTAGCCGGCCACTTGCGTAGCGTCCGGACGCTGGGAGTAGATCAGCATCGTGTTGCACCACGAGTACCGATGGAAGCGGGCTTGCACGTCCAGATACGCCTTGAAGTCCGCAGACGCTCGCACAGCGTCCACGGCTTTCGCCAGCGCCTCGACTTGCCGGTCAATGGTGGAACGTAGTTCGCGTGCCTTGTCGGCGCGCCCGGTAGCGGGTAGGGTTGCCATTGCTGCTAACTCCTTTAAAGTTAGTGGCCACGCCCGCGGTGGTTGCTGCCACGCGCGGGCACTTATCTAGAAACGACTCCTCTATTATGAACCATGATTGAGCGGTTGTCAAGTGCAAAGTTCTGTTTCCGGTAGTTTTCCGCTGTGTTTCCGTTGAGTCTACAGAGTGTTGCTACAGGGGTTCCCCTGTAGCGAAACACAGAACCCCCAACGCCTATGCCAACTGGTGACACTGTGAACGCTCAGCTCGTCGGCGGTGCGCGCGGACCGAGTCGTGTGTTGGCGTTCGCAGGCGCGTGATCCTATTCACCGCGACTGCGCATGGGGGTGACCCCGCGAGAGGACCCGCCGAGGCTTCGGTGGGACCCCCCTCGCGCGCCTTGCGAAGATCGTTTTTCATTTCCCAAAAAAAATCGCAGCGCACATTCGGACGTAACCTTGCGAGCCAGCACCTCGGCAAGGCCAGCACAAGGCCAGCCACATCGACGAACGACGACGATCGGCCGGCCCCCGGGCCATCAGCGTGGGTTGATCGCGTCGAGTCCGGCAAAGCGTTCGCCATGGGGCTTGATCGTCTGGCACAGGCTGCACTTCGGTCCGTCTACCGGGCGTCGGGTGGACGCTTGCAGGCGGGATCGGAACTCCGCAGGTCGGCGCGGGCTCTTGTCGTTGCGTGCGATCGACAAACTGCAAGAGTCTCTCGCGGCGCTCTGGTTCTGGGGCAGTTGCGAGACGGCGGACGGGCGCGGTTGGCGCAGGCGGGCCGAAATGCCTTGATCCATAAGGCTGGAATGGCGTTGCGTGCCCACCTGCCACCCGGGTTGTGCTATATTGGTAGGGAAATCCTGGAATCAGGAGGCTGAATCGGTATCATAGATGATCGGTCGTTCGGGTAGGGGCCATCTGGGAAATGTCGGTTTAACACAAGAGGAGGAGCAGGCGATGAAGAAGGCGCTCATAGTGCCTGTGATCGTGGTCGCGACGCCGATCGCGGTTCTGGCGGACGGCATTTTTCTACCCAGCTACAAGGAAGAGATCAGCTTCCTGAACACCCCGGGTGCAAACATGATCGCCATGGGGATGGCTTTCGACGGGGACCACTACTGGTCGTGCGACGGGGGCGGCTTCAAGGGAATTCGCTTGTCGGAATACGATTCCGACGGCACATGGTTGGCGGATTACGAACCCGGCTTCGATCCCCGCTCGATCTTCACTGCGGACAACACTTCGCCCGTCTACGTGCGTCCATACCCCACTAACACCATTTTGGTTCAAACGACCGCTGGCGTGTTCGCGGACCACGTCACGCTCACGGGCGAAAACTTGGACCCCCAGAGCTCGGTCGTGTTCCACACGGACGGCAGCGGCAGCTTCATCGCGATGGAGGGCGGCACAGTCGACACGTGGAATCCCGACGGCAGTCACGCCGGCTCGACGGCGCTGGTGGACTTCGGGTCGATGTTCGGGGAGGGCGACTACCCAGCCAACCGGGGCATCGCATCCGCCGCAGGATACTACCTGACCTACTCAAGCGGGTTCCTGTCCGCGTGGGACGCTGGAGGAGTGCGCGTCGGGACGACGGAGTTGATCGCCGGCGGGACGAGCCCTAGCTCCCACTTCAGCTTTAGCTATGCCAACGACATGGTGTTCGTCGTCGACGACCTCCAAGTCTCGTGGCATGGGTACTTCATTCCATTCTGCGAAGGTGACGTGAACGGTGACGGGATCGTCGATCCACTCGATTCAGGCTTTGTGCTCGCGAGGTTTGGTTGCGAATTCCCGGGTGACGGTCTCAACTGTCTGGCGGCGGATGCCAATGGCGATGGCATTGTTGATCCACTCGATAGCGGCTTCGTCCTAGCCCGGTTTGGGCCGTGTCCGTAGCGTCCTGAGAGTCCGTGCGCCAAGAACTGAATCACTCCGACGGCCTGGCGGGCTGAACGTGCCCCTGGGCCGTCTTTCGGTTCCGGGGCGTTCGGCTGCACACCCTTTGACTCCGAGAGAGACCCGCAAGAGCTTCCGTGGGACCCACCCCTTTCCACTAGTCCTGCACAAGACGGCCCAATGACGAGCACAGAAAGCGGGTGATCGGGCTCGAACCGACGACATTCACGTTGGCAACGTGTAAGCCTACCGACGATAACCCCTGCTCTGACAACGACTTACGTGCGGGGGGTGACCCGGCGCGCAGCGCCGGCGCAGCGATCAGAGCAGAGATAACTCTCCCAGAGTCCTTCCAGGAGGCCGAAGCATGTGGCGGTGAGGTGGCCGACGCAGAGCTTGTGGCCGTTACCTCGGCGTGGCCGGCACTCCCGGAGGCTATTCGGGCCGGCATCCTGGCCATGATCGACTCGATCCGCACGTAAGGCTGATCGGCGTATTGCGGCGTCCCGCACGGCCACAGGGGTATGCTGGCAGCATGGTCTCCGTCCGCCCGAGGCTGGCTGCCCTTGCCTGGCTACTCGCCTCCACACTCTGCCTCGCCTGGGGCTACGGCGGCCACCGGATCGTCGGCGACATCGCCAGCCACACTATCTTACCCCCCAAGGCTGAGACGGGCGTTCAGGCCCT
>JADFPW010000143.1 GCA_022562105.1 Planctomycetota bacterium | reverse complement strand
GGTCGGGGGCGAGCCACCGTCGTTTTCGTACCACGCGATCTTGTCGTCACCGGATGACGCGGAGAGGACGTCGATGTCTCCGTCGCCGTCTACGTCCGTCGCGAAAACGGAACAGGCCGCGTCGGCATTGGTCGAGATCACCCGCTCGGTGAAGATCGGGAGTGAGCCGCCGTCGCTCTCGTACCACGCAATCTTGTCATCGTAGAATGACGCAGAGAGCACGTCGATGTCCCCGTCGCCGTCTAAGTCCGTCGCGAAAACAGAAAGGGGGGCCTCTGCGGCGGTGGAGATCACCCACTCGGTGAAGGGCACATTTGCGCCCCGGGCGGGTAGCGCCCCCGCCAGACTCGCGGCGAACCCCGCAAGCGGGCTCAATACCGCCGCAAACGATGCTGCTGTAACTCTGCTGTGCTTCACGATATGGCCTCCTGATATTGCTTGCCGTGGGGCGGTCTTTCGAGCAATCGCCCCCGAACATTACCGGCTGGAACCCCGGTGTGCTCCCCTCCGTCGGTCCTCCGCTTTCAGCCACCATTGTACCGGTTCGCCCTTGGGCCTTCTACCGGGTCTGCTACTCTTTCCGCTGCCTCCTGCCCCCCTTGCGACCACGAGGCCTACGCTTGCAACCTGAGTATCTTGCCCGCGGTTTCAAGCATCTCGTTGAAGAGCGCTATCACGACCGTCTTGCGGGTCGGATACTGCCACGGAAGAATTGCCGAGTTTGGATTTCCGAGCGTCGATTATCGCGTATGTCGGATCGTCAATCGACACCTGGAAATCGATCCCGGCGCGGCGGGAACAATCCGGCTGGCGTTGCCGCAGGCGGCGAGGCGACCCGCCGAAGGTGGACTGCTGCTTCGACGGGCTGCCTGGGTCAAATATTCTGCAAGATGGCAATCGCGCCAGCCGCGGTGATGCCCAGAAAGGCCGTTTGCAGGAAATCAAAGACCCCGCTCAGATCGACTGAGCAGCCGCCCAGTTGTAGCATCACTGCCCCGCTGACCAACATGGTGCTCCAACGCAACATCCGAGTGGATTTCATTCCGCGTACTCCCGCTTCCTGGTGCCCCGACCCTTCGCCCCTAGGCTGGCGGCCCGCGCCGTCCCGATTCCCGGGCGAGGAGTCGGCAGTGTAGCTTGCCTCCCCGGAGCGGCAAGGCTGGGGTTCGGGCCGATGGCGTGATAAGCTCTCTGCGGCCAAACTGCCCCTAGCAGACTGCGAAGCCGGGTTGGACAGCAAATGGCGAACAACCTGGGCCCGGGCGGCGAATGAAAGTAGCGCCAGCAACGCCAGATTAGGTGACGGCGACCTCAAAAGCGGGCGTACCGGTCAACCGTCGGCCGTGCCTGTGCCGATAACATTGGGGCGCGCCTGGGGGGGAGTCGTGGACTCCTGATAATTTCCCGGTGACGATTGGGCTGGATGGGAGCCGCCGTTATCTCGATGAAGCAAGAAATGCCTGTTCTCCAACGGGGCTTCAACACCCCGACCATGGGCCATCACTGCGGGACGCTCGATCGCATGGTGACGGAGCCAACCCGCCGGTCTGGGCGACGTTCAGACGGGGCCTCCGGCCATACCCCTCTATGGGTCCTGGCAGCGCTGATAGTGATGATCGTTTCCTCTTCAGGCTGCTACTACAGCATGCGCAACCATCCGCTCGATCCCTCCCAGGTCGGCACTTTCTCGCAAGAGCGGACCATCGACATCAGGACCACACTGGGGATCCAGGATACGCCCCCCGGCATTCCCGGGGCGAGCGACCCCAGACCCGAGGATCTGGAACGAACCACGCGAGAATACCGGTTCAGCTCGGGCGATACCGTGCTGATCCGCATCTTCGAGCTGCTCGCACCGGGCACCGAGTCGCCTGTCCAAGCACATATTGACGAACGGGGGGAGGTAAGCCTCCCGGTGCTCGGTCGCATCGCGATCGAGGGCCTGACCCCGCCGGAGCTTGAATCCGAGCTGCGGGACATTCTGGCCCAGCGGGAAATCCTGGTTGACGCTCATGTCGTGATCGAGCCCCTGGTGCGGCGAAAGTGGACGTTCAGCCTCTTTGGAGCCATCGCCGGCCCGAATCTCTACCCATTGCCAACGCCTGACTTCCACATTCTGGAGGCTCTCAATGCCGCCGGCGGCTTGGTCGATGGGGCTACCCACGTCTACATATTCCGAAAGCCACTCGACCGACCGAGCGTCGTGGGCGCGCCGCCTCGGATTCCCAACCTCCAGTCGACCGAGGCCATGGGGTCGCCGCTAGACGTACTCGACCACGAGCCGGTGGACGCCCCCGCGATCGACCCGATCCACGCGCCAGCCGAAGATGCAGGCGACGACCGAGACGAGGACGAGGCCCGCAGTGTTGATTTGGGCCTGGAATTCCCGGATCCGTTGCCGAACCCATCCATGGGGGACGAATCGCCGGTCGGTGAAACGGACCGGATCGGGGATCCCGATGGCCCGGAAGATCCGCCGCCAGTCTCCTCCGGCGGCGGCGACGACTCCGCAGCCGGGTCCACCGAAACCGACGCTTCTCAACCCGAGCCGGGGGATGTTCAACCCGAGGATCTGGATCCCACAGGCCCGGGCCCGGGATGGCTGTTTCTGAACCAGCAGGGCTGGGTACCGGATCCCTCGGTGTTGGCCGAGGAGGTGGATTCGGAACGGACCCCTGCTCGCCGCCTGTTTCCGGGCGACGCCGAACCGGTGGTGGATTGGGAACGGATTGCCAGCGAGCCCGCCGAGCAACGCATCATCGTGCTGTCGGCCGATGCCCTACGCAACGGAGATCCTCGTGAAAACATCGTGATCCGCCCCGGGGACGTCATTCGGGTTTTTGCCGGCGTTCCCGGCGAATACTTCATGATGGGTCACGTTCGTCGGCCTGGTGCCTATTCGCTGACCGGGCGTCAGGTCACACTGATTCAGGCGATCGCGGCCGCGGGTGGGTTTACGCCGCTGGCGTGGCCTGAACGTTGCACCGTGTACCGTCGAATCGGCGACCGGCGGGAACTCAAGCAGGTCAACCTGGACCACATCTTCGCAGGACGTGAGCCGGACGTCTTCCTAAGGAAGGACGACGTCATCCTGGTCGGTAGCCACCCATCAACCCCGTTCCTGGCGGTGATCCGCAACGCGTTCCGGGTGACCTACGGGTTCGGCTTTGTCTATGACCGCAACTTTGCCGACGTCGACGCGTTTAGTCCAAAGGTGAACCCTGACACAGTGGCCCGCTTTACCCCCACGTTCCCCGGGTTGTTTCAATAGGCGTTTGCCCATGAGTCACATTGCCTCCAACTCCGGCTCACGCAGCGGCCAGCGACCGGTCATAACCCTGCTCGGCGCCGTGCAGATCGCCACGATCGCGGCTCTATTAGTGGCCGTTTTTTGGGGGTCTTTGCGTAACGCCCTGATCTACAAATGGACCACCGATGCGAACTGGTCGCACGGGTGGCTGATCCCCGTATTTAGCCTCTATTTTCTCCATCTGCGCCGAGACGAAATCGCCGCCGCCCCTCGAAAGACCAACTACCTGGGCCTGCTCATCCTGTTGGGGTCGCTGGCGATCTATCTGGCCTACCTGGTGGTATGGCCTCGCACCTATCCACGGGCGGCGGCGATGGTTCCCGCCATTCTCGGAGTCACCCTGCTGCTGGGTGGTTGGTCGCTGACCCGTATCGTCTGGTTTCCGATCGCCTTTCTGCTGCTGGCGGTTCCCTTGCCGGACGGATTGTACTTCCAGCTCACCTGGCCGCTGCGCCAGGCGGCGAGCTTCGTGGCCACCGTGCTGTTGCCGGTGATTCCCGGCGTGGAAACGGAACTCGGCGGCCGAACCGTGATCGACTTCTACTACCACGGGCGCAAGGGCAGCTTGAACGTGGCTGAGGCGTGCAGCGGGATGCGTCTCATCATGGCCTTCGTGACGTTGGGGGTGGTGATGGCCTACCTCGGCGATCGTCGGCTGTGGCAGCGGGCGGTATTGGTAGCTTGTTGCGTTCCCATTGCCATCGGCTGCAATTCGCTGCGAGTCTTCATTACCGGCGTTCTGGTGATCACGGACCATGGGGAGTGGGCCCGCGGCACGCCGCATGCGCTTCTAGGGATCGCCATGTTGCCCATTGCTCTGGGGATGTTTGCCCTGGTTGGATACGTGTTGAGCCACCTGTTTGTCGAGGAGCCCGAATCGTCGGACGCGGAGGGATGAACTCCCGCCTCAGGTCCGCTCGAGAACTGTAATGACTGCATTCCCCACCACCACGCAAGCACAACTACCGATGCCCGCCGACAGGAACCGCGAATCCAGCGACGGAGGTGCGATATCCTTTGGGGATGTCATAGCCATCCTTCGCCAGCGAATGGTCCTTATCGTGGCGTTATGGGTGCTATTCGGCGCCATCGCCGTCGGGTTGTGGCTGCTGTTCTGGATCAAGTTCCCCACCTACACCAGCGAAGCGTGGATCGAGTGTGTCAGTGACAACCCGGGCGAATCGCTGAGTATCGCACAAAGAGATCCCGAAAAGGACGTGTACGAGCGTTTCGCGGAGAGTCAGGCCTTGTTCGTCAAGGCGCCGGAGATCCTCGACCGGGCCCTGCAAACGCCCGAGGTGCAATCCACCACCTGGTATCGGGAGACCCGGGAGGACATTCGTAGGCTCGAGCTGGAAGATGAATTGTATGCCGGCCACCGCAAGGGCACCAACTACGTCGTCGTCAGCATGGGCTGCCGCGACCGCAACGATCCGCGGATTATCGTCAACCAGGTCGTTCGTGCCTACTTGACGACTGTCATGGACGCGGGGGTCTCTCCGTTCGAGAGGGAACTCAGCACCATCCGCGATGAGCACAACAAGCTCAAGAGCGAAATCGCCGACAAACGAAAACGGCTGCTGGATTTTGCCAAGGACAACCTTCAACCGGGCGTGCTGTTCGACAATCCGGGCTCGATCAGCTCGAGGCTGGTCTACTACGCCGAGCAGGTCGCCATGCTCGAAACCGCCACCCGCGAATTGGAGGGGTTATACCAGATCTACACCGATCCCACGCGGCCCATCGACTTCAGCCTGGAACGGGCCGAGGTCGAAATAGATCCGCAGATCGGGAACCTCGTCGGGCGACAGCTAAACCTCGAGCAACAGATCGCCGTGGCCACAATGAGGTTCGGCCGCCATCATCGCACGACGCGCAACCTGCAACAGGAGTTGGACGTCGTGGTGGGCGATCTAACCCCGCTTCGCGAGCAGAAGCTCAACGAGATTGTCGCCCTGCGGCGCGAGCAGATCGCGACCGCCTACCAGAACTCTCAAACCGCGTTGCTCGCCGCCATGGATGAGCTGATGCTGGCGGAGGCCGAGCAAAAAGATCAGGATACGAAACTCGCTCAATACCTGGATCTCGTTGAGGAGCTCGATTGGCTGCGCGAGCAAAGCCAGGAACTCAACAAGTTCATTCTGGATCTAGAGCGCGTCGTTCAATCCAAGAACGCGATTCAGATCAGAGTGGCCAAACGCGCCGTGGACCCGCTGGAAAAGAGCGCCCCAGCCACCATCCTGCTTCCTGCGGGCGTCGTGTTCGCGGGGATGTTGGCCATGGGAGTCGCTGTGGCCCTCAGCCTGCTGGACACCTCAGTGCGCACGCCGCAAGACATCGTTCGCCACATCAACATCCCGCTGCTCGGAGCCGTGCCCGATCTGGACGATGAAGAGGTACACATCGAGTGCATCGAAACCGCAGTTCGTGACGCCCCCCACTCGATGGTGGTCGAAGCTTTCCGAACCATCCGCACCAACCTGCAGTTCAGCGGACCCGCCGACCGTCAGCGGAGCATTCTGGTGACCTCGCCGAGCCCGGAAGACGGCAAGACCACCGTGGCCTGCAACCTGGCGGCCTCGGTGGCCCTGGGTGGCCGACGCGTCCTGCTCGTCGATGCCAACCTACGGCGCCCCGCCCTGCAGAAATTTCACGAGAACGTTGATGGAAGCAATGGACTGAGCAACATGCTGGTCGGCAACGCGGACCTAGCCTCAACGATCAAGAAGACCTCATTGCCCAACCTCGATGTCATCGGATCGGGGCCGCTGCCGCCGAACCCGGCCGAGCTGTTAGGAAGCCCCCAGATGCGCAGCTTCCTGCAGGAGATGAGCGCCACCTACGATCAGATATTCTTCGATGCCCCGCCGGTCCTGCTGGCCAATGACGCCTTGGTGTTATCCACGCTGGTCGACGGAGTGATCCTCGTCTGCCGGGCCAAGCAGAACTCGCGCGGGATGACCCAACGGGCGTGCGGGCTGTTGCAGAAAGTCGAAGCCCACATTCTCGGCGGAGTCCTCAACGCGGTCCAGGTCCAACGGGGCGGGTACTTCCGCGAGCAACTGCGCAGGTACTACGACTACAGCGAGGAACTCATCAGTCATACCAGCACAAAGCCGAAGCTCCCCGAAGGGGACTCCGGGAAGTAACCGACCGACTCTCGTTCGTCGGCCAGGCACTCAAGAGGTCTGCAAGTTCGGGGTGATTCTGCACGGCTTTCCACCAGTGGGATTCGGCCGTGTCCGTAAGTCCTTGCGGTTCAACGGGTTGCGCGTTTTCGGTGACGGTCTTGAAAACCGTTGTACGGGAAACCGTAGCGGGGGTTCGAATCCCTCCTCCTCCGTTATTCAGTGGGCAATTGCAGGTTGAGAATCCGTCATCCGATCGAATGATCCCTCTCAGTTTGTCGCCCGCAGTTTACCAGGCCACGGAAACAGGCGATGGTTTTCTGGGTCTCGACCCTCTATTCGGCCCTCGACTCAGCGATCGTCTCGGTCTAGAGCGGCGCGTGTGCGGTTGCGGTTGGAATGCACGCTGGGGGGTCGGGCGAATTGGGGCCGGTGGTGAATCGCCGGGGATGAGCGGATTGGCTGTCCACTCCAGCGGCTCACGCAGCAATCGCTCGATGTCCCGCAGGAGCCCACGCTCCTGCGATGTGCAGAACGACACCGCGATACCGGTCGCTCCCGCTCGGCCGGTGCGGCCGATGCGATGCACGTAGGTTTCCGGCTCATGGGTAAGGTCGTAGTTGATGACGTGGGAGATGCCTTCGACATCCAGACCCCGAGCGGCGATGTCGGTGGCGATGAGCACGGGCGTCTTGGCAGACTTAAACTCCGCTAGCGCTCGGGTGCGGGCGTTCTGACTCTTGTTGCCGTGGATGGCTGCGGCGGGCACGCCGGCATTGACTAGCTTCTTAACCACCTTGTCCGCTCCGTGCTTGGTGCGGGTAAACACCAACGCCCGCGTGTACTGGGCCTGGGCCAACAGGTGGGCCAACAGCGTGGGCTTCTCCGATTTCTCCACGTGATAGACGCTGTGAGTCACCGATGGAGCGGGCGAGGAGACGCGGTCTACCTGGACTGAGGCCGGGTCGCTCAGGATGTCGCCCGCGAGCGTGCGGATCGGGGCCGGCATGGTGGCCGAGAAAAGCAGTGTCTGACGCTGACCAGGTAAGTGGGCGAGAATCCGGCGCAGGTCGGGCAGGAAACCCATGTCCAGCATGCGGTCAGCTTCATCGAGGACCAGGATCTCGGTATCCCGGACATTGGCGACGCGTTGCCCCATGAGGTCAAGTAGTCGCCCAGGCGTGGCGATCAGGACGTCCACGCCGGCTCGCAGTGCTCGGACTTGCGGCCCCTGTTTCACTCCGCCGAAGACTACGGCTTGGCGTATGCCGGTGAACTGGCCGTAGGTGCGGAAGCTCTCAAAAATCTGCTGGGCGAGTTCGCGGGTCGGGCATAGCACCAGGGCGCGAACGCCGCCCGCGGGTTTGGTCGCCCGTCCGGAACGGTCGCTCAAACGTTGGATGATGGGTAGGGCAAACGCCGCCGTCTTGCCGGTGCCTGTCTGAGCACAGCCGAGAACGTCGCGGCCGGCAAGGACAAGTGGAATAGCATCGGCCTGGATAGGCGTAGGTTGCACGTAACGCGCCGTGCGTACGGCACGTAGGAGCGGCTCAGTGAGCCGCAGATCGTCAAATTGCATACTGAAATACTCTCTTGAACCCCAAGCGAAGATGTGTCGGACGCACGTCGCGTCGGTCAATGCCATCGGTGCCTGGCTGTGCTCCGATGGCTGTTACTCCACGCGCACACGCAGAGTATAGGGGCTGGCCACCGCCGTGTCAATCGAGCTCAGGAGTTTTTATTACGCTCGCCCTCGCCGCGGCATCGGCCTGACGCTGAACCTTCCTTGGGATCCTGAGGTCAAGAGCCTCCAAATCCCCGGCACGGCGGCCGATCGCTCA
This sequence comes from Planctomycetota bacterium, assembly GCA_022562105.1. Lineage (GTDB taxonomy): Bacteria > Planctomycetota > Phycisphaerae > UBA1845 > UBA1845 > JADFPW01. Next base: position 2,188 of record JADFPW010000143.1, on the reverse strand, counting down.
GGCCCGTCTGGATTTGCAATTCCCGTCCGGGAGGCCTAGTAGATGAGCGATGGCTGGTCGCTGGAGCATACGCTCGGATCTCGGGGCGGGGATAACGGTCGCCCTGGTAGCGGTTCCCCAGTGCATGGCATTCGCCGCCATGAGCGGACTGCCACCGTCCATGGGCATCTACACCGCCGTGGTCATGGGCCTGGTCGGCGCCGCCGTCGCCGGCTCCTCCACACTCATCATCGGACCCGCCGCCACCATCAGCGCGATGGTGCTGGCGGTACTGACCACGGCCGCCCCGGGCGACCCGACTCGCTGGCCACAGATCGCCAGCGTGCTGGCGGTACTCGTCGGGTTGTTCACCCTGATCGGCGCTCTGCTCAACATCGGGCAGTTCGTGCGGTTCGTATCCCGATCGGTACTCATCGGGTTGACCGTGGGGGCGGCGATCCTGATTTTCGGTACGCAGTTGGCCCCGATGTTGGGATTCGGCCCCATTCATCGGTCTACGCTGGCGGCCACGATCTGGACGACGGGGGGCCAGTTGGGTCAGGCTCACGGATGGTCGGTGGTGATGGGCGCCGGCACGCTCGCACTTGTCCTTGCGGGCCTGCGCTGGGCACCACGGGCACCGATCCCGTTTCTGGCGGTCGGGCTTGGTGGAGTGATGGCTTGGTGGATGGGAGTGGGTGGCAACGGCGCTGCGCTCGATTCGATCGGCGAGTTTCCACGGGTGTGGCCCCAGTTCACCACCTCGCTCCTGGACGCGCCCTTCGGTACCGACCTGATCGTAGGCGCCGCCGCGATTAGCCTGGTGGGCATCATCCAAACCATGGCCATCGTCAAGACGCTTGCCCTACGCCACGATTCGCCCGTCAACCCCAAACGCGATTTGACCGCCCTGGGGGCCGCCAACCTTGCAGCTGGATACTTGGCGGGTTTCCCGGGAGCCGGCAGCTTCGCCCGCTCGGCGCTGAACGACATGGCCGGCGCTCGATCACGGTGGTCCGGTGTGGTTTGCGCATCGGTGATCGGGGTCATGATTCTGGCAGCGGGTCCATGGACCCAGTACATCACCCGACCCGCCATCGCCGGCCTGGTGATGGCCACCGCCTATTCGATCGTGGATTGGCGACAACTGTGGGAACTTCTCGCACGCGATCGGCACGACCGGATCGTTCTCGGTGCCACGATTGGCGGCGTGCTCTTGCTGCCGATTCACTGGGCGATGTTGATCGGACTCGCCCTGTCGATCGCCATCTTTCTGCGGCGGGCGTCCCAACTCCACCTGGTCGAAATGGTCGGCGATTCGGACCAGCAGTTCCACGAGCGTCCGATCGACGAACGCACGGGGTCTAACCAGATCACCATGCTGCAGATCGAGGGTCCGCTGTTCTTCGCCCATGCCGACGAGTTGGCCGAGCGGCTGGGCCTGGTCTTCGACAAGCACCCCAGCGTTACGATCATTCGGATGCGTCGCACGCAGCAGATCGATTTTTCCGTGATCGCCACCCTGGAGCGCGTGGTGCGAAAGTATACTGAGGCAGGAGGTCACTTCCTGATCTGCGGCCTTACTCAATCGATGTTCGACGTGTTGCGGAACAGCACCCTGGGACGGATCGTCGCATCGGATCGGATGCTCCAGACCACCGGCGAGGTCTTCGGCTCGGCCCATCGCGCGCTTCGCCTAGCGGAGGAGTTGTGCGGTGTGCCACTGCTCTTGAGCAGTGCGGATCCTGCCAGCGTACCATGACTCACTGCTCGAGAGCAGTGGCACCCGGCGTTATCCCCAATGGAGCCCATAACCATGATGCACTCAGTCCCGACTCATTTGCGGACGGAGTCATGCGGCCTACTGCTGGCTGCATCGTTCTTGCTAATAACAGGCTGCGCGAACATGCGCACGCCAATGACGGCGAATTGTGAGATCCCCGCCATGCTCCAACGACAGGCTGACGCCTGGAACACGGGCGACATCGACGCCTTCATGGAGCCGTATTGGCAGTCGCCCGATTTGACCTTCAGCACCGGCGGCCGAATCACCCGCGGCTTCGCCGCCACGTTGGAGCGCTATCGCAATCGCTATCCGACGTCCGCCGCCATGGGCCGACTCACTTTCAGCGGCCTGGAGATCGTCGAATTGCCCCCGTCCGCTGCCCTGGTCCTCGGGGCCTGGCACCTCGACCGCGACCAGCCCATC
>JADFPW010000142.1 GCA_022562105.1 Planctomycetota bacterium | reverse complement strand
GTGTCCGCATCGGTTAGCATGGCCAGCACTTCCGACGTACTCGCTCCGCCCAAGACGGCTTGGGCGACGTCGTAGATTTTCTTCTCCGGGGCGGCCGCTCCAATCCCCTCGATGGACAGGGCCCGGTTTCGGAACGCGAAGCTCTCGCCCTGCGGCTCCAGTTGAAGCTTGCCGGTGTGGACGTTGATCATCTCGAAGACCGGCTGTAGGAACTGTATTCGCGGCGGATGTACACGCCATCCCCAGGTGTAGATGCCGCGCATCATACGCAGAGGCGGGAAGTCGACCGTGATCTCAGTCAGCGATCGGTTGTCCACCGATACCCACACGCTGTCAAAGCCCTTGAACGGAAACTGCGTGCTCCCCTCGGCGCGATGGTCGAGCATGACGCAGGTGGGGGCAAAGTCCTCATGCTCGAGGGAATAGATGCGGAAGTGGACGCGGAGGGTGTCGAACTCGTGGGCCTCAACGGGCACGCGAAGCAGAAACGTATCGGAATCGAATTGCCCATCGTACCACAGCATGTTGACCGTCACGTCCCAGATGCGCCGCGGCTCTCCGTCGATACCCGGGGCAGTCAGGCCGGTATCAACCAGTGTCTTCATCTTGTATTCGCCGTCGACGTGATCCGGCGCGAATGCCCCGCGGTTGAAATTCAACATGGCAAAGCCATCGTAGATGCGCCCTTGCGTTGTGCCGAGCAGGATGGACAACAGCTCGTTGGCAGCTGTTTCCATCGCGTCGACATCGCCGTCATCGGCCGCATTGACCAAGTCATCAAGCCCGTCATCCAGAGCTTCGTTCGGACTCCGCGTGTCGGTGATCACATGACCGGTCAGGCTGACAGCCCCTTCGGCATCGGCACTCATGATCTCGCCCACCACGTTGAGTAATGTGTCACCATCGGCCTGATCGGTGTTCGGAATGCGAACCTCCTCACCGGTGATCACGGTCAGCATTGGTGCGAGGATGCCGGGGTCGTTTGGGTTTACCGGGTCGCCCGCGTGTGCCGTACTCGTAAAGCCCGCTACGGCATACGCCGCAGCCACAGTTGTGACCACGCGGAAAGATAGTCTGCATCCATGTCTGGCTCGCTGATACATTACGTACCTCCTTCGTCGCTGGGCGTTGATCGCCGTTCGCACAAGAGTTTCTGCCCGATTGAGCACGGCGCCTGTGATCATCGCCGCGCCGCACAAAGAGTCTGGAGCATTTCCCATACCAGATCCGCCCCGGTCTCTTTCCCTGGTCGCTGCGAACCCGTGGCGATCGCCCAGTGTGATCGTATGAGCCGCGTTCGGCACCTCTTCCTCCCGCATTGTCATGGAACCGACCACTATGGCGTGCGCTGGGCGCGCGGGCGCGACGTGCATGGCCTGGCACAATTTCGACTACGCTCGCAGTTTGGGTGGTTTGACCCAAAGCGGGCAGGAGGTGGAAACTCGTCTATCTGCTCCTGGGCGATGGCGAGCAGATGATTGGGTCGGGTTCGTGGGCGCGGCCCCATACCGACGAGGATCCGGCCTGGGTCAACGGGTCAACGAGTCGCCCTGGTTCTTCGGGTCGGCCATGTCGCACTTCGGGTCACCGCTCTGTGTGTGACTGAGCGGCGATTCGACTGGGGGAGCGACGGCGTGGCGGTGGTGCGCTGTTCGTCGGGGTGACTTGATCTGCCCGTGCGCACGTGGGCTAACGGTTTGTGGTATAGTGTGCCCGCGAAGGCAGGGCTCGGTCGAGGCCCATGGTCAGCAAGAGACAATGTCGGGCCGGTTGCCAAGGGAGGACAAACCATGTCGACTTCTCGAGAGACACTTCGATTCCTGGCCACGATATGCGGATGGGTGCTGGCTACCGGCTCGGTGGCCCTGGCCGTTGTGATCAACGTGCCCGGCGAATCTCCCATCGTTCAGTCGACCATCGACGCGGCCACTGGGGGGGATGAGGTCGTCCGCCCGGCCTCCTCCAACGCTTCCACCATTGGGGCTAGCCTGTCGATGCGAGTCGGCTCCGAAGGCGAGGACAGAACGTTGGTCATCGAGTGGACGGGACAACCACAATCGGCGGTTCTGGTCGTTTCTCTCGACTCAAATGACCGAGCGCCAGAACGTATGATGGGGACCGGGGAGCTCTTCGGCATTCTGCTTCTACGTTCAATTCATAGTGAAGGACATGCGGCGATAGTGTTTGATGCCCACAAGCTTGCCGGCGTCCTGTTTTCCACAGATCTTCTCATTTCGGTTAAGGTAGTGCCGCGGTTGAGCGTGCAAGACGTAATCTACGAAGGCCCACCAAGAAAGGCTCCCGGGCGTGTTGTGCATGCGGAGTGGCTTTCTCCATCGGGATGTACGGCCTCATTCCAACTACTCGATCGCGGTGACTCTTTCGATACCGCCATATTGGGCGACATCGATCAATTGCGTGTTGGACCATCTCACGAAGGGCGAGTTCAAGCGACTATAGATGTCGATTCGATAGTGGCGTGCCTGGAGCTTCGGGTCGCGCTGAGGGCGGATGATCCCACCAACCAGTAACGCTCCTAGGGAGAGGGCAGACGGCCCGCCGCCGTTCTGTCGGATGGTTGCGCCTTGGTTCTTGGGCGTTGACTCGACTGCGGGCCTTTCGTAAACAGGATACTATTCCGGTGGCTTCGGGCGGGCTTCCTGGTTGGTCTTGGATTGTGGCGGGCGAGATACCGAGTAACGGTTGGGCTGGAGGATGCCATGTTGTGGAACGGAAAGAGGGTCTGGGCAGCGGCCGTCGTGTTGCTGGCGGCGACGGCGGGGTGTGCCTCGGACAAATGGCTTCAGTGGGGTGGGTCCGGGCGCGATTTCTCGTCTGCCGGCACCATCAACTGGTCGGGCGATGGGCCGCGAGAGATCTGGCGGCGCGATTTGGGTGAGGGGTATTCGGGCATCCTGGCCGAGGGCGACCGACTCTTCACCATGATGCGACGAGGTGAGAATGAGGTGGTCGTTGCTCTCGATGCTGGGACCGGCAAAACCATCTGGGAGTACACCTACCCCGCTCCGCTGCCGAAGGACGCTGATCAATCCTTCGGCAAGGGGCCCAACTCGACGCCGCTGATCGATGGAGATCGGCTGGTCACGGTCGGCTACAACGGCCTGGTCCATTGCCTGCACAAGAAGGATGGTCGGGTGATCTGGACGGTGGACTTGTTCAAGAAGTTCAAGGGCTCTCCGCTTCCGTTCGGCTACTCCGCCAGTCCGCTGTCCTACGGTGGAAACGTGATCTTGCCCGTCGGCGGCGACGGTCAGGCCGTGGTGGCGCTTAAGATGGCCGACGGATCCGTGGCCTGGAAGGGTCAGAGTTTCACCAACACCTATTCCACGCCGCTGCTCATTGACGTCGGCGGTCAGACTCAGCTGGTCATGGTCATGTCGGCTGAAGTGGTGGGGATGGATCCGAGCAACGGATCGTTGCTTTGGTCGTTTCCGATGAAGAATCGGTGGGACATGCACGTGTTCGTACCCGTATGGGGCGCGGACAATCTGCTGTTCGTTTCGTCATTTGAACAGTGTCACGTGCTGCGCCTGACGCGCACCGGTGAGAAGACGACGGTTGAGACGGTGGTTTCACCGAGCAAGGTGGGGATCAGCCACACCAACGCCGTGCGAATCGGAGATACGATATACGGATCCAGCGGGAGCCAGCGGGCCTCGTTCGTGACCGCGGTGAACATCAAGACCGGTGAGGTTCTGTGGAAAGAGCGAGGATTCGGCGTGGCCAACTACCTGCGAGTGGGCGATCGGCTTTTGCTGCTGGACGGCAACGGTCAGGTAGCCCTGGCGGCACCGACCGAGAAGGCCCTGAACGTGTTGGGCAAGATGGACGTGCTGGCGAAACGCGCCTGGACGGCCCCCACGCTGATAGGCAAGCGTCTGTACCTCCGTGACCAGAAGCACATTCTCGCCATGCAACTGCAATAGGGAGCGGGCGCCAACGAGGTTGGTTTCTCGCTACCCCACTTGCAGTAGCTCTGCATGGGGTGCGTAGCGTGGCACCAGGTGACGCTCGTCGTGGCGGCTACGGACAGTCGCCGAAGCGGGCGAGGACGAACCCGCTGTCCAGCGGATCGACGGCGCCGTCACCGTTCTGATCGGCAGCGTCGCACGACGGATCACCGGTGCCGACCGGGCAACCGAATCGGGCCAGGACAAAACCGCTGTCCAGCGGATCGACGGTTCCGTCGCCGTTGGCATCACCTTCGCAATCAGCCGGAGCTTCGGCGGTCTCGATGGTCAACTTCGGGTACTCGCCGTTTTCCAGAATGGCGAGCCCGCCGAACTCCTGGGCCGCGATGGTCAACCCGACCCACGTTTCACCGGCGTCGACCAGATCAGTGACAAACGAGGTAACATCGTAGCTGACTATCTGGCCGACGAAGGGGTCTGAGGTGTCCACAGTTCCCAGCAAGTTTGCGTCGCCGGCCTGGAAGTCGGACTGTTCCTGCACGCCGTTTCCGACGTATCCAAACGCAGCCAGCACGTCGGGCGTGTCGCCCGAGGGCACTCCCAGTCCGCTGACCAGGATCGAACTGATGCGCACCTCGAAGGTGGCGCCGGTGATAATCTCACCGCCCGGGACGCTGAACGCAGAGATATCAAACTCAGCCATCTCGCGGGCCTCGCCCTCCGAACCCAGCACGACGGTGTTGTAGGTGCCGAACGGCCCGGCGTCCCCGATGCCGTCGAACGGGCCCAAGTCGAGGACTTCGAAATCCACCTCCGGATCTTCAATGGTGAATACCGAATCCGCAATTACTCCCGCCGGAGCGATCAGCGCGGCGAGCACGAGACAGCCGATGGTACGTCTTGTCGAGTCGTTCATGGATTCTCCTCCTGGTAGAAACGCAGCATGTACCCGTCACGTTCGTGGATGGGTGGCAGCCAGCAAGAATACGCAGAGACGACCGTCGTCGGGCAGTTCTTCCTTCCCTCGGGACCAGACGGGACGGCCGTTTCCCATCCCATCGCAGTGCGATTGTACGGTGTGGGCCGCCTGGTGTCAAGACTCCGAGCCGTTTTCCGAGGTGAGGTTCCAGCCGAATCGATGGTGCGATCTGCTGGCGATCGACAGTGCGAGGCGGTTGGTGATGATCGTCAGATCCCTGGATCGGAGAGAATAGCCGTGGGGCGGTGGTCGTCGCCGATGGCCACGAAGGTGACCTCGGCTTCGGTAACGGGGACGGCGGTGTCGGGATCGTGGGCCCGCTGGGCGAAGGCGTTGATCTTGACGGTCAGCGAGGTGCGCCCGATTCGGCTGGTCTCGGCATACAGACTGAGCAGATCGCCGACGAAGACCGGCTGCTTGAAGTCGACCTTGTCCATGCAGACGGTGACGTATCGATGATTGGCCTGCCGTTTGGCTTCGACGAAGCCGGCCTGGTCGATGTAGCTGAGGATGACTCCGCCGAAGATGGTCCCTTCGCTGTTGGTATCGCGCGGCATCATCACCACGCGGATGGCGGGTTCAGGCCTCGACGGTTTGGGAGCGTTGCTTGCGGCTGCCATGCTCAGAAGTCTACCCGCAGTCGCCACCGGTTACAAACCGGTGCCACACATGCCGGCGGAAGATCAACCGCGCAGCACCCAGCGGACCAACTCGCGGACGTTGGGCGGCTTGCCTTGCATGAGAATCCCGACCCGGAAGATCCGTCCGGCGATCACCACGAATAGTATGGTGGTGATGATAACCGACACCACGCCGACCGCGGGCTGCCAGGCCGGCACGCCGGGTGGGATCGCCTGTCGCAGCAGCATGAGGATCGGAGTCGCAGTCGGTATGAGTGAGATGGTCGTGGCAAAGGTGCTGGACGGTTCTTTGAGCACCGGACCCAAGACAAATAGCGGGGTGCATATGAGAAGCCACACGGGAAGCAGGTAGCTTTGGGCCTCCTTCAGGTCGGAGCAGGCGGCTCCGACGGCGATGAACATGGATCCGTACATGAGCACGGCCAGCGCCTGATAGACGACCAGCCAGACGAGCAGGTGCGTGGGGATCAAATGAGCGAACCCGGTTTTTTGTGCGGCCACCATGGCCCCGGCCAAATAGACCGCCATGATGGTCAATGAGACGCCGACGGTTCCCAGCAGCTTACCGAGCATGAGCTTGAACGGCGAGATCGAGCCGAGCAGCACTTCGGCGATGCGCTGCATCTTCTCTTCCAGGACACTGTTGATCAGCGGGGTCGCTCCGATGGCGATGACCATGAATAGCAACATGACCATGATGACCGGCATCAGAAACGAGGCCATCTTGTCGATCTTCTCGCCCTCAGTGATCTGCCCTTCCTCATCCAGCGACAACAGGCCGAGGCTCTCGACGCCCACGGTGGCGGTCATTTCACGAACGATTTCCGGGTCCAAGCCCGCCCGTTCGATGCGGATGCCGGTGATCTCGTTGTTGACGCTAGCGGCGAACCAGCGCCGAAAGTCACCGTAGGTCGGCGTGTTGGAGTAGTAGCGAATCGACGTGTCTTGGCGGTGGTCCCCGGGTTCGAGGGCGTCCGCTCCGATCTCGACGAAGCCGTACAGATCCTTGCTGCGAACCCGATCGGAGAGTTCCAGTCGTTGGACTTGGGCGTCGTCGGCCACCGGGTCGACCACCTCCAGGAGAAACTGAGGGAGGATTTGTTTGCGATCTTCGGTGTCGCCCGGCTGGAAGATCTGCTGCTGGTTGCGAGCGTCGGCTGCATCGAGCATGTGGTTGGCGAGCTGCCCAGTGTGATCGATCACGGCAAATCGCTTGTCCGTGACGTCCACGTGCTTTTCAAGGACCATTTGGGCGACTATGCTCCCGACCATCAGGACGGGCATGATCACCAACGAGATGACGAACGCCTTGGTCTGCACGGCGGCGAGATACTCGCGAACGGCGACCACCCACACCTTACGCATCGTTCGCCTCCGTCGCTTCCGGGCCTGCGATACGCACGAAAATGTCGTGCAGCGACGGCCGGGCCAGCTCGAAAAAACGTACTGGAGCCCGTTGCATGACGGCGGCCAGAACCGCCTGCGGATCGGCGCCCTCGGCTAAACGGAGCTCGCGAAGACGGCCGTAGTCGTTGATCTTCTCCACTCCGGGCAGGTTATTCGGCAGGGGATCGTCGCCTTCGGTACGCAGGCGAATGGTATTGCTGCCGAACGAGTCCTGGATCTCGTCCAGCGTGCCGTCGAGCACCTTTCGACCCTGGTGAATCATGAACACGTAGTCACACATTCTCTCCGCGACGCTCATGTCGTGGGTGGAGAACACGACGGTCGCTCCCTCGCCCTTCAGGTCGAGAACGGCATCCTTGAGCACCTCGGCGTTCACCGGATCGAGCCCGGTAAACGGTTCGTCGAGGATGACCAGAGCCGGTTTGGAGATCACCGTGGCGATGAACTGGATTTTCTGGGCCATCCCCTTGGACAGGGCTTCGACCTTCTTGGTGGCCCATTCGGAGAGCCCCAACCGTTCGAGCCAGGCGTCGATCTCCGTGTCCGGCCGGCGGACCCCCTTGAGCTTCGCATAGAAGCGAAGGACATCCCGGACCTTCATCTTCTTGTACAGGCCGCGCTCCTCGGGGAGATAGCCCACGTCGTCGGTGGCGGCGACATGGTCCTCACGCCCCAAAACCCGTATCACCCCGCTGCCGGCGTCGGGAGCGTAGATGCGCATGATCATTCGCAGCGTGGTGGTCTTGCCCGACCCGTTGGGGCCGATGAATCCGTAGACCGACCCCTGCGGCACGGTCAACGAAAGATCGTCGACCGCCCGGTGTGAGCCGAAGGACTTGGATACGTGCTCGATCTCGATGCTATTCACGCTTGACGCTCGCCATGAACCACTGGACGTCGATGGTAGAGCAAAGACGACCCGGCGCGAACCCGGCGGTGTGGAAACTTGTGGCAGGATCGGTTTCGGGTTCGTTTGGTATCGCCGAAGACCGCGCTGCTTGGCAGCGCATCAAACCGTTCGTATACTCCTGAGCATCGGTGGTCCTCGCGGCTGAGGAGCTATGACTGGAATGGGTCACATCGTTCGACGGTCGCGTGAGCCGCGCGTTTGAGAGGTCCGTTGTGCTAGCGCTTGCTCAAACAAAATTGCTCACCGCGTTGGACGCATACGCGGACCGCCTGTCGAGCGGGAGCTATGGCCTCATTGCGGTGGTGGTCGAGTTGCTGCTGATCGGCGCCGTGGTGTACACGATCCTGCGGTTCCTTCGAGGTACTCGCGGCGATCGCCTGGTCAAGGGTCTCGGACTGGTTCTGGTGGTCAGCTTCGTGGTCGTGTGGCTCATGGTTCAACAGTTCGAGCTCGATCGCATCACCTTCCTCTATCGTTACTTCGTCATCGGCGTGTTCCTGATCGCCTTGGTGGCGTTTCAGACGGAGCTTCGGCGAGGGCTCATACGCATCGGGGAGGGTCTCTGGTGGCGCCGTTCGAGCAAGGACGTCGAGAAAATAGTCGAACCGGTGACCACGGCCGTGACCAGTTTGGCCAAGCGCAAGGTCGGGGCAGTGATCGCCATCGAACGATCCACCGAGGTTGGAGCACTGGTCGAGACCGGCGTGCCGATCGAAGCGGTCCTGTCTGCCGAACTGTTGGAATCGATCTTTTGGCCTGGCTCGACGTTGCACGATATGGGGGTGATCATCCACCAAGGACGTGTGGCGGCGGCTCGATGCCAGTTCCCATTGGCCGACCACGAAGATGTCGATCGATCACTGGGCAGTCGCCATCGTGCAGCCGTGGGGCTCAGTCGTGAATGCGATGCCCTGGTCGTGGTGGTCAGCGAGGAGACCGGCATCATCTCGTTGGCCGAGTTCGGGCGTCTTCGGCGAGCCCTGTCTCCGGAAGGCTTGCGAGAGGCGCTCTACGCCGGACTGACCGGCGGCGGATCACAACCTCGGCCGGTCCAGGCGCGTCGATCGACCGACAGAACCCCTCCGGGATCAGCCGCAGATCCGTCACCACCCCCGGATCTTCCGAGTGAGTCGGCCAAAACCCCTCGGTCCAAGCTAAAGATTGGAGGATAGTCGTGCAGCACATCCAACTTATTGTCAGTACCGTGGTCCTGACGCTGCTGATCTGGGTCGCAGCCGACCAATCGCTGACCGACTCGGCCGAGATACACATCACCGTCGTCCCGGTGATTAGGGAAGGGACCGCCATGCTGGTGGACCTGGCCCACCCGGACGATGGCGACTTGACCGTGCGAGTCGTCGGGCCGCGCAAACGTTTGGACGACCTGGGCAGGTTCAGCGATCCCATACCGCTACCCATCGAAGCATCCGAAACCGGCGAGCATGTCGTCAATCTTCGCCGGCGGTTGGCCGAATTGCGAGAACCGTTTGTGGGGCTGACGATCGACTCGGTAACACCCTCGACGCTTCGCGTGGTGGTCGATCGGTACGTGACCCAATCCGTGCCGGTGGAACTGGAGCAAGGCTCGCTGGGGCTTGAGGAGGTGCTGCGTGTCGAGCCGGCCACGGTGACGGTGAGGATTCGCGAACGACACTGGCAGGAAATCGCCGGTCGCAGTCCGAAGTTTCTGATCCCCAGCATCGAAGCTCGCCTGCGGGGCCGGCCGGAAGGCGAACTGATCGAGGAGAGTGTGTTCCTGGATTCGACACTGCTGGGCAAGCCGGTGGATCCCGAGCCGAATCGAGTCCTCGTTCGTGGGAAGCTCCTGCGCCAACTGGCGACGGTGTCCCTAAAGGCCGTCAACGTCGGCTTCTTTGCGACTCGTCCTCAGTTGTGGAACGACTACCGGCTCGACTTTCCCGATCCGGACATCGTATTGACTCAGACGATCACCGTGCGTGGTCCGCGGGACGCGTTGGACCGTTTGCTGCGTGGCGACCCCCGTGTGGAGGGCATCATCATGGTGACCGGGGCTGACACCGCCGGTGGCGAGGAGTTCCGCACGGTGGTTCCCACGTTTCATCTTCCCCCCGAGGTCGAGCTGGTAGACCGTCCCGCCCCGGTGGAGTTCCGCCTCCTGTCCCGTGATCGCGCCGATACAGGATCATAGCACCGCTGCGTCCCTGACCGGATCGTAGCACCGCCGCCTCCATGAGAGGCTGTTTCACAACCTCGTGTGGCACCGGTTTCCAACCGGTGGGTGTGGCGGTTCGACTAACCGTAGGTCGGGCGCTGCCCGACGGAACGTCTGATCACTGCGTCGCCTCCTCGACCATGCGGATCTCGTCGTCGGTCAGACCGTAGAGCTCGTACACCAGTTGGTCAATCTGCCTGTCGATGGCGTCGATCTCGCGCTGAATGGCGATCTTGTTCGCCGGGCCGGGTGGCCCACGTCCTTGGGACGTGGGGTCTCGACTCGCCCGCTCGCAGGCATACCAAGAAACCATGCAACCACCTCCGCAAGGAGGTGAGCCACCCGGCGGCAAACAATTCTTCCTGACACCTTATCCTCACTTATCCTCACCCCTGACACCTTATCCTCACCGACACCTTATTCTCACCCTTATCCTCACCGTGTTGAGGGCATCATCGTGGTGACCGGTGACGACACCTCGGGTGGCGAGGAGTTCGGAACGGTGGTGCCCACGTTTCATCTTCCGCCCGAGGTCGAGCTGGTAGATCGCCCCGCCCCGGT
>JADFPW010000141.1 GCA_022562105.1 Planctomycetota bacterium | reverse complement strand
GGCTGCCGCGTGTTCGACTTCGACTACAACAACGACCTGGATTTGGACGACTACGCCGCCTTCCAATCCGCCTTCACCGGCCCCACCGCCCCCAACCTCAACCCCAACGGCCCCGGGTAATCAACGACCGCCGCAACCCGGTAGGTTGGGGTTTGCCCGACTCAAACTTATCTGCCCGGTCGATGATGTCCGGCGGAGCCCGACCTGCCCCGCTGGGTGATCTCGGCGTAGGGGATGAGATCGTGCGGGCAAGAGTGGCGATCGACGTTCGGCGCTCCAGGCGTTGACTTACCGTCGTGGGAATCCTACGGTAGGCCCTTTGGAGATTTGATGCATCCGTTCGATTGTTGAAGACGCCAGATGTCCGTCTACCTTGCTCGCCTAGCCGTGGCCGCCGCCGTCCTGACGGCTGGATGCAATCTGCCAGCCCAGCTGATGGCGCCCTTCAAGGGAGAATCTGAGCCCGTGTCCGCGATCGACCGCGAGCAGGCCCGGGCGGTCTTCGGATCGGACGATGGGTCATCGAGCGATAGCGGTCCCATTCGTGTGCATCTCCAATTCGACGTGGCCCGCATCGAGTTGCCGGCCGGGTCGGTGCGCCACGCCGCCAAGGTATGGAATCATGTTGACGAGTTGCAGGTCGATCCAGCCCTGAGCGCCCTTCTGGACCGCAACGGATTTCGCATCGGCGTCGCGTCGGCGTCATCCTGGCCTGCCCTGCGAGCATTGTTCTCCGAAGAGGGCGCTCGAGTCGTGCGGGTCCGGCGGGTGGTCCAATCGGGAGTGCCGCTATGGCTGGGGCTGGAGCGGATTGTCCAGGACGAGCCGATCTTTTTCTACGGATCGGACGGGCGGCTGGCGGGCGAGACGTTCGAGAAGGGCACCAAGTGCCTGCGAATCGATTATGAAGTGGAACACGCCGACGAGCTACTGGTGGTGTTGACGGTGACTCCTGAGATTCAGCACGAAGAGACGCAGGCGCGTTGGCGACCGAGCGAGCAGGGCTACTACCTGTCGGTTGAGAACGAGCGGCGGGTATTCAACGAGTTGCGATCATCGTGGAAACTGGGGCCGAGCGATTTCCTGGTGATAGGCCCAAGCGATACGACCCGCGTGGACCAGCTCCTGGGAAGTCGGCTACTGACCCGACAGACCAGCGCGGATCGTTTTGACGTGATCCTGTGCATCACTCCGAAACTCTTTCGGCTGGAATGATTCGGCAAGCGATATGACCATGGGCAACGACGGCAGCAAGGCTCATCAGGCGGCAGGTGGGTCGCAAGGGCCCAGGCCCACCGGCGACAGCCAAACCCACGCCGATGGTCCATCCACGATGCCGCAGGAGTTCCATCGACGACTTTGCGAGACGGTGGGCGTGGTTCTGATCGCCGCCGACCCGGAGTTGAAGCTGTGTACCTGGAACGGCGCCGCGACGCGCATATTCGGGGCAGACGCCCGGATCATGATCGGGACTCCCATGGTCTCCATTTTTCCGCCGGATCAGCGAGAGACCGCCCGAAGCCTGCTGCGGCGGGCCGTCGACCACGGCGAGGTGGGCCAGTTCGAGTTTCGACATCTGGACCCCCAAGAACGGTGGCGCGAGATGTCCGCGATCGTATCACCGGTGGCCGACGAGAACGGCAAGCCGCTGGGGGCCTCGGTTTGTATGCGAGACATCACCTTGCGAATGAAGTTGGAGCGTGAGGTGGACCGCTCTCGTAAACTGTCGTCCATGGGCGAGATGGCCGGGGCGATGGCTCACCATTTCAACAATATCCTAGGCGGCATCGTCACCAGCGTGGATTTCGCCCTGACGTCAGATGATGCCCGGCTTCAACGGCGGACGCTGGAGAGCACCGCCAAGGCCGTCGGACGGGCCACCATCCTACTGGAGAGCCTGCTGGCCTTCGCCGAGGGCGTACACACGTCCTCGGATTTGGGCGACCTCACCGAGATCGTCCTAGAGGTGGCCGATCAGCTGGAGGGCGAGCTGTCGGCCGCCGGCATCGAACTTCATCTCAATCTCCACACCATCCCGACGACGCCCGTTCCGCGCACCCACATTCAGACCGTCTTATCTCACCTGATTCACAACTCGGTCGATGCCATGCCTGGCGGTGGAATCATCAACCTGGAACTGGCCCCCGAGGGCGATCGGTTCCGCCTCACCCTCCGAGACGTGGGGTGCGGAATACCGGCTGAACAGATGGAGCGAATCTTCGAACCGTTTTTCAGCACCAAGTCGGCCGTATCCGATGCTCCAGAACGAAACCCCGGCCTGGGCCTTTCCATCGTGCACGGCATTCTTCAGGAGATCGGCGCTGAAATCTCCGTCGATTCCACGCTGGGCCAAGGCACCACCTTCAACATCCTGCTTTCGGCGGCGCCGGATCCCCCAGAGGGTTAGCACTCCACTGGAAAGATAGGTCGCCCTAGACGCGCTTACGATGGGTCGCCTGGCCGGGCTTCGACTGCTTCAATTCTTATTCCTCGGCCGGTCCATCCCGGGACACCGACAAGGATAACGACATCGCCATCTTCCAGACCGCCTTCACTGGGCCGACTGACATCGACGACTTACCGGTACGCGGCGTCATATTGGCTTCGGCGCATGGCGTCGTGATCACTTGGGGTCATGCAGCTCACCCTATTTTGCCCCGGCCGAGTCGGCTGCGGCGAAGTAGGGGCAGAGCACGCTGGCGCCGGACCGCCTGTCAAATCCAGGACCATCTCGCTATCATCGCTTGTCAGGAACGCATCCTGGGGGACGGCGCGGGAATGGAGCGGATTTCGCCCAATCGGTGACAGGCTGCGGGGGGAGCCCGCCGTCCACTATGGTAGGAGAAAGAAAAGCTGGAGGTGGATTCTAGGCATCCGCAGGGCGCCGAGCGGTGCAGCTTGCGGATTCAGGAGGTCTTGCACGATGACGTCTACAACAAATACGTTGGCCCTTGTGGGCGGGTTGATGGTTGTGGGAATGGTGTATCCCGCAAACGCGAGCGATGAGAAGGGCGACCCGATCGTGCTGGAAACGCCGCCCCGGTTCGCCTTCGAGTCGATCCAGCCGACGTTCGAAGACGAGTCGGCGGCGCCGAGCCAGCTGGGTCGGATTCTGGTACGCGGTGGATTCGTGAGTGTGCAGGTCAACGTCGATCAATTCGGCGACAACATCCCGGGCGACGCGGCGAACGAACCGTCCATCGCGGTGGACTTCGACGATCCATCGCGCCTGGTCATAGGCTGGCGGCAGTTCGATACGATCAGGTCCGATTTCCGACAGGCGGGCTGGGCGTACAGTCACGACGGCGGGCAAGCGTGGACCTTCCCCGGCGTTCTCGAACCAGGCGTCTTTCAGAGCGATCCCGTGCTGGAAGCCGACGCGGACGGCGTATTCTACTACTACAGCTTGCATATCGAACCGACGTTCGCCTGTGACATGTACATCTCCACCGACGGCGGCGTGAGCTGGGAGGTTCCGAATCCCGCCTTCGGTGGCGACAAGGCCTGGATGGCAATCGACCGCACGGGCGGACTCGGGCACGGCCACATCTACACGTCGTGGAGCTGGGCGGCGGCATGTTGCGGGTTTGACACCTTCACCCGTTCGACCGACGGCGGCTTCGACTTCTTGGTGCCCATCTTCATTCCACCTGCACCACCGGTGTTCGGGACCATGAGCGTCGGGCCGGACGGCGAACTCTACACCGCCGGCATCGATTTCCCCAGCTTCTCAAACAGTAACTTCCTGATCGTGAGATCGTCGAATGCGCAGGATCCCGATAAAACGCCGACGTTCGACCTGGGCACGCAGGTGAACATGGGAGGCAGCCTCACGGGGGCGAGCGGTCCGAACCCCGCAGGGTTGTTGGGACAAACCTGGGTGGCCACCGATCACTCGGACGGTCCGACACGGGGCAATGTTTACATGCTGTGTTCAGTGAATCCGCAGGGCTCCGATCCGTTGGACGTTCACTTCGTTCGCAGCCAAGACGGCGGAGCCACCTGGAGCGCACCGATTCGCGTCAACGACGATCCAAACAACAACGGCGCGTGGCAGTGGTTCGGAACCATGTCGGTGGCGCCCAACGGACGCATCGACGTCATCTGGAACGACACGCGAAACGATCCCGCCGACAACTTTTCGGAACTGTTCTACTCGTCATCCAGCGACGCGGGCGTGACCTGGTCGAAGAATGTCGCCCTCAGCGCCCCGTTCGATCACTCGCTGGGATACCCGCAGCAACAAAAACTCGGCGACTACTACGACATGATATCGGATAACACGGGCGCTCACATCGCCTACGCCGCTACATTCAACGGTGAACAGGACGTATACTACCTGCGCGTCGACGTGGCCGAGGAACCCGGATGCGAAGGCGATGCCAACGGCGACGGCGTGGTGGACCCGCTCGACTCCGGCTTCGTTCTGGCCCGTTTCGGCTGCCCCGTGGGGACCGGCGATCCCAGCTGCGACGCCGCCGACCAGAACGGCGACGGGGTGGTCGATCCGCTGGATTCGGGATTCGTTCTGGCCCGGTTCGGCGAGTGTCCCTAGTACTACAACGCTAGAAATGCTCAAGATCAAGGTGGGTGGGTGACGAGGATTCCTGTGGGTCACAACGACCCCATAGGAGGTTCTCGGTATGGACGCCCAAGCGATTTTGGAGATCAAACCGGCATTGACCGCCTATCTGCACGAGTTCGACGGCTGTTTTGCCAATGTCCGGTCGCAGCAACACCTGGCCACCTATGTCGCCGGGCAGCTCAGCGACCTTCAGCGTAAGAGCATCGAACCCATAGCGGATGCCGCGGGGGTTGCTCCGCGGACGTTGCAGGAGTTTTTGAGCCTGGCCCGGTGGGATGAGGGGGCGGCTCGTGACCGGTTGCAACGGCGGGTGGCTCGGCGACACGGCGCCCCCAACAGCATCGGGATCATCGACGAGACCAGCTACGTGAAGAAAGGCCACCAGACCGCGTGCGTTCAGCGTCAACATTGCGGGGCGGCGGGTTCTGGCGGAGAACTGCGTGGTCAGCGTGCATCTAGGCTATGCGGTCGATGACTTCCATACGCTTCTGGATGGCGAGCCGTACCTGCCGGAGAAGACGTGGCACCACGACCGCGTTCGGTGCCGAGCGGCGGGCATCCCCGACGACGTGGTTTACCGATCGAAGTGGCAGATGGCGCTTACCCAGTACCGCCGGGCGGTGAGCAACGGGGTTCGCTTTGCCTGGCTGACGTTTGACGAGGGCTACGGCGGAAAGCCGCCGTTTTTGCGAGAATTGGACGCCTGCGGGCAGAACTACGTCGCTGAAATCCCGGTGAGTTTTGTGGGCTGGACGGTTCCGCCGGAGGTGCTGCAGCGGCGGTTACCTCGCGACAAACGGATGGGCCGACCGCGGAAGTTTCCCCGGTTGAAGGTGCGACACACGCCAGCCTGCCAAGTGCGGGATTTGCTGAAGTCCTCACCGATCCTCCGACGGGTTCCGTGGGTAGCCTACCAGGTCAAGGACGGCGAGAAGGGACCGATGGTGTGGGAGGCCAAGCGTGTCGCGTTTTGGATCAAGGACGAGCAGAAACTACCGGTCGGGCCGTATCATCTGCTGATCTGCCGCCGGGCACTGGATCCGACCGAGGTGAAGTTCTTCTTGAGCAACGCGCCGATGGATACGCCGGTGACGACGTTGCTTCTGGTGGCGTTTGACCGTTGGCGAATCGAGCGGATGTTTGAGGACAGCAAAGGCGAGTTGGGCCTGGACCATTTTGAAGTTCGGCGATATGGCTCGTTGTGCCGCCACTTGTTGCTGACCTGCGTGAGCCATCTGTTCCTGGCGGAGTTCCGGAAGCGTCAAAAAAAACGATGTGCAACTGACGGTTGGTCAGGTGTGGACGGCGACGCGGTCGCTGGTGGGGTATTGGTTCCGGGGCGGCCGATGCTCGCGAAAGCGTGCCGAATCGATCGCCGTGCAAATGGCGATAACGCAAGAGCGCAGCGCCAAAGCGCGGCGCAGCCATCGCAAGCGAACGATACAACGATTACAGGTCCGAGGCTTCCGATTGAGAAACCTGATCCGATGTCACTGGCCCAAAATGTAGCGTTGTAGTACTAGAAGCCTGTTGAAAAACGAGATCACGATCGATTCGCGCCTCGAACATCCTCACCCCGGCCCCGCCAGCCGCGTTGGTACGGCCAGCGGGGCGCCGGCCGCTACTTCGACGGCTAGGTAGCGGCGGTCCGTGTCCGAAGCCCGGTCGGTTGGACATGGCATCACCCGGGGAGTATAGATGTTTGGTAGACGTTAGGAATGGCGTGGGTGCATGGAGTGGGGTGGCGGACGAATCGAACGTGGACAATGGACACTGGCTTGACCAGTTGAATCCGCAGCAACGCGAAGCGGCGACCGCCGGGGATGGGCCGATCCTGGTCATCGCCGGAGCGGGTACGGGCAAGACCCGAACCCTGGCCTATCGGGTCGCCTTTCTGTTGGAGAAGGGCGTCGAGCCTGAGCGAATCCTGTTGCTGACCTTCACCCGGCGGGCTGCCCAGGAGATGCTCAACCGAGCCACCAACGTCACTCGAAAGATCGCCGAGGGGCGCGCGAACACCACGAGCCGCGGGCTTCAGCCCGCGCGATCTGGGAATCGGAATCATGCAACACGGGTTTGGGGCGGGACGTTCCACGCCACTGCCAATCGTTTGCTCCGCGTCTACGGGGACGCGATAGGTTTAGGGAGCAACTTCAACATCGTCGATGCCGGTGACGCGGCTGACCTGATCAATATCGTTCGTCAAGAACAGGGCCTTACCAGCAAGGAAAAGCGCTTCCCGCGTAAGGCCACCTGCCTGGCTATCTATAGCCGGTGCGTCAACAGCGGCGATTCGCTGGCCGACGTGCTCGACGGGTACTTTCCTTGGTGTGCGGACTTCGAGGATGAGCTCAAGGCGCTGTTTGCCGGATACGTCGATGCCAAACAGGCCCGAGGCGTGCTGGACTACGACGACCTGCTGCTCTTTTGGAACGAGCTGCTCAAGTCGAAGACCCTCGGTCCCAAGATCGGCGGTCGGTTCGACCACATTCTGGTGGACGAGTACCAGGATACCAACCGCGTGCAGGCTGACATCCTGCGGGCCATGCAGCGCGACTGCCCCAATGTCATGGTGGTCGGCGACGACGCTCAGAGCATCTACAGCTTCCGCGGAGCCGAGGTCGAGAACATCCTGAACTTCCCGGACCAGTTCCCCGGCACGCGGCTCATTACGCTCGAGCAGAACTACCGATCGGTGCAATCCATCCTGGACGCTACCAACGCGGTGATGCTCGGTGCCAAACAACGATACACCAAGGAGCTCTGGTCCAACCGCCGATCCGACAGCAAGCCGACGCTGATCATCTGCCGCGACGAGGACGATCAGACGCGTACGATCATTGATCGCGTGCTCGAACACTACGAAGAGGGGATCCCGCTACAGCGCCAAGCCGTCCTGTTCCGAGCGGGCCACAACGCCGATCAGCTCGAAGTCGAGCTGACCCGCCGTAACATCCCCTACGTCAAATACGGCGGACTCAAGTTCCTCGAAGCCGCCCACATCAAGGACATCATGGCATTCCTCCGCATACTGGAGAATCCGCAGGACCAGCTGGCCTGGTCGCGCTCGCTCAATCTGCTCGATGGTGTAGGTCCAAAGACGGCCGCTGCCGCGTACGAGCACGTGCGATCGGCGGGTTTCAATCCTGCTGCAATCGCCACCTTCTCGCCACCGACCGCAGGTCGTGCCTCGTTTGCAGCCTTCGCTTCGCTGGTGGTCGAGATGACTGTTGACGGCGGTAGCGGGTCAGTGAGCGATCAACTGCACCGCATACGCAAGATCTATGATCCGCTGGTCGAAGCCACGTACGAGCCGGCCGAACCGCGGCTGCGCGACCTCGATCAACTCGAACACATCGCCCAACGCTACCAATCTCGCCGGGCATTCCTGGACGACCTGGTGCTCGACCCCCCGAGCAGCACGAGCGATTTCGCCGGACCGCCCATGCGGGACGAAGACTGGCTGGTGCTCAGCACCATACACTCGGCCAAGGGATGTGAGTGGGACGTGGTCTACGTCATTCACGCGGCCGACGGGGTGATTCCCAGCGACATGGCCACCGGTCGGGACGGTGAAATCGACGAGGAACGCCGGCTTTTCTATGTCGCCCTGACGCGAGCTCGCGACCGTCTCTACGTATCCGCTCCGCTGCGCTATTACGTCGCCGGCCGCCCGATGACCGATCGGCACAGTTACGCGCAGCTCACGCGCTTCATCACCGACGACGTGCGCAGACAGTTCGACGTCGTCAGCCCCGAACCTGCCCTCGAAACCGAGGACGCGATCACGGATGTCGACGACGCCGATTCAATCCGCTCCCGACTTCGGGCCAGGTGGGACTGACGGGTTGTCACCAGGGTAGCTGGCTCAGATCGACGTTGCCTCCGCTGAGCACCACCCCCACGCGCGAAATGCTATCGAGGGATTTGAAATCATCACCAAGCACCATGGCTACGGCGACGGCAGAGCTGGGTTCGATGATAATCTTCATTCGCTCCCAGATCAGGCGCATGGCGGCGACGATCTTCTCGTCCGGAACG
Source organism: Planctomycetota bacterium (assembly GCA_022562105.1). Classification (GTDB taxonomy): domain Bacteria; phylum Planctomycetota; class Phycisphaerae; order UBA1845; family UBA1845; genus JADFPW01. The sequence continues at coordinate 2,031 of JADFPW010000141.1, read as the reverse complement.
GTGATGATCCGCTCGACATGATCGCGAATGATCGGCCAGGTATGTTCACCGAGGCTGGTCAACAGTCCGTCCGCGATCGTGTTCGGATTCGTCTGGGGCATGAGTCGGCCCGCCGCCATCGAGCGGGCTGCATCATCCGCCCCTGCCGGCTCGGCGGCGAAGATTCGTATTGATGGATTCAGCGCCTTGGCTGCGATGCAAACGCCGCTGAGCAATCCGCCACCGCCGACCGGGGCGATGATGGCGTCCAGGTCCGGCACCTCGTCCATCAGCTCCAGACCGACGGTGCCCTGGCCGGCGATGATGTCGGGATGATCGTACGGTGGGATGAGCACGGCCCCGGTCTGCTCGATCACCTGGGCAGCCATCTCCTCGCGGGCCGCCAACGTAGGCTCGCACGGATAGACCGTCGCCCCGTAGCCTTCGACGGCCCGGCGTTTGACGGGCATGGCGCTAGTGGGCATGACGATGTGGGCCTGGATGTTGCGAAGCGTCGCGGCCAGCGCAAGCGCCTGAGCATGATTCCCCGACGAGTGGGTGACCACTCCCCGGGCCGCGGTCTCGTCGGAGAGGCGGAGCACCGCGTTGCAGGCTCCGCGGAACTTGAACGCCCCGACCTTCTGGAAGTTCTCGCATTTGAAGAAGAGCTGTCGCCCGGCTAGCGCGTCGAGCGTGGCGCAGGTCAGCACGGGCGTGCGATGAGCGTGTGGCGCGATTCGCCGACTGGCGTCCCTCACTGCATTCAGATTCGCGGCGTAGCGTTGCATGTTGGATGGATTAAACATGAACGGACGACGTAGCGGAAGGGCCAGGCTACGGAGTCTACGAGTGGAGGGTGAGCGAGCACGCGGTCGCTAGTTGCGGGCGAGTGTGACATCGCTGCCCCAAAGCGCCGCATCCGTCTTCGAAGCGGACACTCTGATCCGTAGCGTGAGGGGCATCTAGCCCGACCCCGGTGGTGCAGTCGGGTCGGGTCCGGCAATTAGGTCTATCGCTCTTGTCTTGCAGGTCCTCTACGGTAGGCACCCAATGCGGGCAAGGATGAAGCCTGTGTCGAGCGGATCGACCAGCCCATCGCCGTTGACGTCAGCCGCATCGCAATCAGACTCTGTATCGGCGGGCGGCGGCGAAACGCAGTGGTCGTCACTCCGAGCAACGACATATGTCGCAGAGTTCACACGCCTGATCCGCACAAAGGTCGTCCCATTGAGTTTCGCAACAGAACGAATCGTTGTCGCACACCATGTTGCAGCAGATAAAGTCGTTGCAAAACGGCCCACCGTTTCCGCCTTCCTCGCAGCAATCACCAGCCTCGGATCCGCCGCACTGGCAGGTTCCGTTGTCCGGGTTGACGCATTGGCCGGCCTCGTTGCAGATATCGTCGGTGCACACATCATCGTCATCACAGTTCTCGTCAAACTTGCATACGAAATTGCAGATGTCGCACTCATCCTGAGCCTGGTCGGCGCAGATGTCGTCCCACTCCGTGTCGCAGCAGAACGGGTCGGCCGCACAGATGGCGTTGCAACAATCCTCGTCATCGCAAGACGGCGATCCGTTGCCACCCTCTTGGCAGCAGTTACCGGTGCCCGGACCGCAGGCTTGCGGCGGAGGGCTCCCGAACGGACTAATGTTCCACGTGTACGGACCCGTGCTCGTGTCGTCTTTGAGCACCGGGGTGAAGTACACACCGGACGGTAGGCTGTCGTAGTGCATGGCCCAGTTGCCGTCGTCGCACGTGGTCTGATCGAAGAGGTTGGCGAAGATGAAGTTGCCGGAGCACGGACAGCTCTGGTCGATCACGATGAATGCATTGCCGAACGGCGGATACGTGCCGCAAAGGCTCGTGGTCATGCCGAAGTCGCTGTCCAGATCGACCGCATGCCACGTCTCCTCGAATCCAAGGGCCACACAGGTCATCGTGGCGTAGGTGTTGTCACCCTTGTAGGTGAGGGGCGAATCGCTGGTGTACAGCGTACCGATCGGGGCGTCCGCACAGGTGTCGTTGATCACGTCGTGCGAGCAGATTGG
>JADFPW010000140.1 GCA_022562105.1 Planctomycetota bacterium | reverse complement strand
CTGACAATAATTGTCGGCGCGGTCTCCACGGCCTGGAGTACCAGACCGCGCCACCCATCAAAATACGCCTGACGAAACACTAGTTCCGTTGGTAGTCGGCTTGATGCGACAGTATGACGCATTGGTCGGCGGAAACACCCTGGAGTGTTTCCAGTGTGCCGTCAGGCCAGCGGACGGTTAGCTCTTCAATGATATCAATCGGGCCTAGGCCGAAGTGCAGGTCCGCGGGTGATTGTGACAGATAGGAGCCGCCGGCCCCCACCTCGGCGGTTTGTTGCATCTCACCGGTTCGTAGCGTGACCCGCGCCCCCAGGGCCCGCGTATTCCCGGACGTCTGGCGAAGTCGAACGACAAGCCAGTGATGCTGTGTTGAGGATGTGTTGTGCAGGAGCAGGGGCGGTCCGCCGTGGATCATGACGGCAAGATCCATGCGACCGTCGCCGTCGTAGTCAGCCTGGGCACCTCCTCGTCCGACGCGGGGCGACTCCAACGTCTCGCCAGCCCATCGTCCGATCTCAAAGAACCCCGCCGGCGGGAGGTGTCGGAACATCAGCATCCGCTGGGGAACGAGCTGGGTGTGATCGTCGGGTTGTTCCAACGTGTGGCCGTTGACTACCCAGAGATCGGTGTTCCCATCGTTGTCGAAATCGGCGAAACCGGTGGCCCATCCGACCAGGTTCAGCGAAACCTGTCCGAGGCCAATGGCGTCCGCTTGATCCATGAAGAAGAGGCGGGTGCGTCCTTCGGCGTCCATGAACCCTTCGGAGATCATGTTCACGTAGAGGGCGTTCTCCTGGGCGACCCAATGGGTGACGAACAGATCCAGATCGCGGTCGCCGTCCATATCGGCCACCGCTAGTCCCATGGCCCCGCGATAGTCCGCAGCCAAGGACTTGGCCCCGATGTCCTCGAAACGTCCGTCGCCCAGGTTGCGAAACACGCCGTTGGCCGACACGTCATTGGCTGTATATAGATCGGTGAGCCCGTCGTCGTCGAAGTCGAACCATATCACACCCAGAGAGCGCCCGTCGGCGTCCGCCACACCGGCCTCGACGGCGACATCGGTGAACGTGCCGTCGCCGTTGTTGTGGTACAACACGTTGGGTTCCGGAGAGTAGGCCGAGGGGTTCAAGGTGTAGGGTGTTTCCGAGTCGTATTGACGGTCCGTGCGCATCCGATCGGCGTCTCGATAGACGAACTTCACATAGTTACACACATAGAGATCGATCCATCCGTCCCGGTTGTAATCGCCCCACGCGCATCCGGCGCCGAAGCGGGCATCGCCGACGCCGGCGGTTTCGGTTACATCGGTGAATGTACCGTCACCGTTATTGCGGTAGAGGACATTGGGTCCGTAGTTAGTTACATACAAGTCCAGGTCATCGTCGTTGTCGTAGTCGCCCCAGGCGGCGCCCATGCCAAACGCCGAGGCGTCGAGGCCGGAGTCGGCGGACACATCTGTAAACCGGCCGTTCCCGTCGTTACGGTACAACGCCGAACGTCCTTCGGTCCCGTTCGGCGAACCGTCTTCCAGGATGGAGCCGCGGAAGTTCACCAAATACAGATCCGGATCGCCGTCGTCGTCGTAGTCGCCCCAGGCCAACCCGGAGCCCATGTCTTCCGGGAGCAACGAGCGCCGTGTAGCGGGAAAATGATGAAATGCGATTCCGGCGGACGTGGATACCTCCTCAAACGAGAACGTGGCTTCGGCCGGGGATATCTCCCGGGTGAGGACACTGGTAAGACCTTCGACGGTGCCGTCGGAATTGAGAGCCGCAGGATCGACGCGGGCACTGCCGGCGATCATTCCGTAGGTCAAGACCGCCAGACCCAGCAGGCAGGCCCCGCCCCAGCGGATCATCAATCGATGGCGTTTAGTGAATCGAGGCTTGGGCATCACTGGCTATCCTGATCGTGGCCCGGACCCGGGTCATCTCTGTGGCCGGCGAACGCACGCCCGCATCGGCGCCATACACCCGATCGAGGAACTCTGGATTGGCCTTGCGATACCATAGGATGGCCTCAACGGTCAACTCGTCGGTCGATTCATCCGGCGGCGCTGTGAAAGAGAACTCGGTCTCCCGTTGCCCGGGGGTCTCGCCCTCCGTGGCCGGCATGACGCGACCGCGAGCCATCGAGGGGCATTGGAACTCCACTTGCACGGTGTCGGTGACTCCGGGGTAGAGGGTTCGTTTGTAGCTGGCCCCCACCAGATCCCACAGGTTGTGCCGATCGATGAGCTCGCCTTGTCGATCGAAACCGTCCGCCTTGAAGATCACCGGTGAATCCGCCACTCGCCCTGCGGGGTCCATCGCTCCGGCATGATAGATGATCGCGTCGGTGCCGTCGGTGACGATAAGCTCCACCCAGCTCTCGATCATGTCCAGCGGCCCGGTGGGGAAATCGTGCCCGGTCTTGTTGTTGGTCAGGATGACCTGGATGGGCACGGTCTGGCCCGAGTAGACCTGGTCGGGCACGACGATGTCCAGCCGAACGACCGGGCCGGTGGTCCACTTGTCGGCAATCTCGGGAATCTCGATCTCCCCTCGAAGCCAACGCTCTGTCAACTGAGTGTGCAACTCCGCGTTGGGCAGATCGTGCAGGAGCGGGATGTACTGATTGCTGGCCAGCATACGGTGGCTTCGATGCTTGCCGTCTGCAACCGTGCGGTTGTAATCCGTTGCGTCGCCGCGAGCGGGGTCGTTGCTATCGACCAGGGGCATGTGGCATTCACGACAGGCGACGGTCTTGGTCGGATCGCCCTGGTGATACCACCGACTGTTCTTCCAACTGTCGTATTGATTCTGCCCCTGCACCTTTCCGATGTCGGTGTTGACTTCCTTGTCCAGGTATTGCTTGTGGCAGGCGGCACAGAACTCCGGCGTCTTGTATAGTGATCGCGCGTAGCTGGTGATGTGATGCTGAGGATACGCTCGAATCAGAAAATCGCTCACCAGTTTTCCCAGACGACTCTCCGACTGCTCGTAGACGTATCGTTGCGGCGCCCGGATGGTGTAGTCCCCGTTCCCTTGAACGTCGGCCTGGACGATGCTGTGACAGACCAGGCAGGATAATCCTTCGTGGGCACCCTCGGCGCTGAGCGTCACGTTGCCCGAGTCCTTGGCCCCGCTGAACAGGGAGATGGGATCGTGGCATCCGGCGCAGTATCGGGTGTGCTCCGGCGATGTTTCTTCAGCCATCAGCGATTGTACCCGCTGGAACATGTCGTCGAGCGAGGAGTATCGGTGGGCGCTGGGCAGCCACTCCTGGAGAATCTCGCTATGACAGCCGCTGGTTCCACAGCCCTCGGAGCCGGCCAGGGCCCGTGAATCCATGGCCCCGTAGTCGCGCATCGATCGACCGGCCCGTTCGAGAATCTCATCGATACGGCCGTGCTGTTGAGGGTCGAGGTTCATCAACTCGGCGGTATGCTTGACAAGCGTGAAAACGCCGAGCGTATCGGCCGTCTGTTGCTTGATCGCCTCATGAAACCGGTCGCGCCCCTCCTGCCCGGTCACGTCAACGAGGTCATCGACCAATGCACCAATCCAGTCGGATTGATCCAAGCGGGCCAGGCTGGGTGCGAAGGGACGGTCCTCACCGAATCGCCAGTTGTAGTCGTCGGGGAATGCTTGCCGCGGGTCGGGGTCGGTGTACAGACCCGCCCAGACCACGCACAGGCAGATCATCAAGCCGCCGCCGAGAAGGCTGCCGGCGTAGCACCGACGTCGGGCGCTGCCCAACGCAGCCCGAGCTTCGGGGTTGTTGACTCGGCGCAGAACGACCGTGACCAGATGAACGACGAGCAGCAAGGCGAACCCGACGCCGGTCAATAGATGAATCTGATCCCACGTGTAACTGATCCGCGGACCGACCGCGCTTTGGTACGTGAGAACAAAGCCGCTCAGGGCGCAGACAACCAGGACCAGCAACGCGGCGTAGCCCAGGAGTTGGAAATGGCTCAGGTTGCCCCCGCGGCGCACCCGCCAGTGACGCACGACGTACCAGGTGACCGGAACGACCATCATCACCCCCACCGCGGTGTGCAGCAACACGCCCAATTGGGTGAATGGACTGAACGGCAGAAGGTACTGCGCCAAACCCGTGGCCGTCTCGAAGAGAAGCAGGGAGGCGGTCAGGGCCAACAGCGGCGAACGCCACTCGGCCACCGCATTGACGCGGGCTCCGGTCTCGGACGCTGCTCCGTTGTACGAGTGAGTTTTTCCCATGAATCGCGTCTCCCTTCCCGCGGAGCCTCCCCTGAGCCTCCGACTCGACCCCGTTTTCGCGGAGCCCTTGGTTCCTCGGCTCTGCGGTGATTCCGGCCTAGGTCTTGCTGGTAACGGCACGTTGGATTCGGGTTAGCACCCGATGGCTCCGCCCGTCGAACAACCTATATACCCATCATTATATCTAATTATGCCTCCGAATCGACGTGTCCGCGTCTGGGACACTTCACCGCTGACCCCAGGTCGCTAGAATGGGTTTCGCAGGTGCCGGATCCGCGGTAGCTCATCGACTCGGCCGGATATTGACCGAAGCTGATGTTCGCGCCCCGGGCGCCGGGACGTCCGAAAATGCCGGCTATGGATGAGCGATACTGCCCATGAGATTTCAACATGTCTGCTTGGAGACCTTTGGGTACGTCTTGCCCGAGCAGGTGGTCACCTCCTTGGAGCTCGAGCAACGGCTGGCGGCGGTCTACAATCGATTCTCGCTTCGTGAGGGCCGCCTGGAATTGATGACCGGCATCCGCGAACGGCGATTCTGGGACGCGGGCACGCTGCCCAGCGCCGGGTCCGTCCGTGCGGGCCGCCTGGCCATGGCATCCTGCAATATCCGCCCCGACGATATCGGCTGCCTGATCCACGCGGCCGTCTCACGCGATTGCTTGGAGCCGGCGACGGCCTCGACGGTCCATGAGCAGCTTGGTCTCTCCCCGGATACCACCATCTTCGACCTCTCGAACGCCTGCCTGGGCTTTCTCAACGCGATGATCTGCCTAGCCAACATGATCGAGCTGGGGCAGGTTTCCAAGGGGTTGATCGTCGCCAGCGAGAGCAGCCGACCGCTGGTCGACACCACGATCGCCACCCTGTTGGCGGACGCGACACTGACGCGTCAGCAGCTCAAGGGTGCGTTCGCGTCGTTGACCATCGGCTCGGGTGCAGTGGCGTTGGTGATGTCACACGAATCGGTGTCATCCACCGATCATCGCCTGGTGGGCGGTGCGGTGCGAACGGCGACGGAGCACAATCATCTTTGTCGCGGCAGTGCGGATACGGGATTCGGCGGCGACGCCGCGATGGTGATGAACACCGACGCGGAGACCCTGCTGGTGAGCGGTTGCCAATTGGCCGCCGAGACGTGGGACGTGTTCAAGGAGACGCTCGACTGGTCCAACGACGATGTGGAACGGTGTTTCACCCATCAGGTTGGACTGGCCCATCGCGATCTATTGTACGAGTCGTTGAAGCTCGACCCGACGACTGACTTCTCCACCGTGGAGCTATTGGGCAACGTAGGATCGGTATCGTTGCCGTTGACCATGGCCATGGGGATCGAGAAGGCGCCGCCCGGCCCCGGTGCGAAGATTGCCCTGCTGGGCATCGGCAGCGGGCTCAACTGCACCATGCTGGGGGTACGGTGGTAGCGTCCCTCGGTCATCACTAATGCTGCACTCATCCGAGATTCTGCTGCGGCATTATCCGTTCCGGGCGAACTATCTCAACCTCGAAGGTCCGCGCATGCACTACGCGGACGAGGGCGAGGGGACGCCGCTGGTCATGCTCCACGGTAACCCGACGTGGTCATTCTACTATCGTCGTCTTATCCGGGAGCTGGGCGACTCGTATCGCGTCGTCGCTCCTGACCACGTCGGCTGCGGTCTGTCGGACAAACCGCAACGCTATGCCTACACGCTTTCAACGCACATCGACAACCTGGAACGCCTGATCGACCACCTCGAGCTGGACCGCATCACCCTGGTCGTGCATGACTGGGGCGGTGCGATCGGGTTTGGATATGCGGCCCGTCATCCGCAGCGCGTTCGCCGGTTCGTCGTGTTCAACTCGGCGGCCTTCTTGGGCCGGCTTCCACTGCGCATCCGAGTCTGCCGCACACCATGGCTGGGTACGCTGGCCGTTCGTGGTCTCAACGCGTTCGCCCGGGCAGCCGTTCGCATGGCGTGCAATCGGCACCCCATGCCCCACGACGTCCGGGCCGGCTACCTGCTGCCCTACGACAACTTCGCCAACCGCGTGGCCGTTCACCGGTTCATTCAAGACATTCCCACTCGTCCCAGCCATCCGACATACTCGACGATCCAGGCGATCGAACGGTCGCTACCGCAGTTTCGTGATCATCCGATGGCCATCTTCTGGGGTGGGGCCGATTTTTGTTTCAACGACGCGTTCCTGGAGGGCTGGCGGCAGCGTTTTCCGAGCGCCGAGGTCCATCATTTCGCCGATGCGGGGCACTACGTTTTGGAAGACACCGCGGATCGGATCGTGCCGTTGTTGCGCAGGTTTCTCGCCCGTACCGACTGACGGCCTTGAGCCGCGCTCCGCCATCGACCGTCGCAGCGTCAATTCGGACCCATCGTTCCCATACTGTCCGTCGCCAGTTCTGCGCGACGGAGGCGCAGCAAGTGACCGCGTGGTTCCCGGGCTCGTCCGCGAGTTCGTGTGCCAAGTGATGCGCTTGCTCAGCCAAGGTTTCACTGGCCAAGTAGTCAATGAGCGGTGCTCACAAGACCGATAATTACTGGGCGACCAGCGCGAGGACCGCCATCGGTGGCCGCCGCGCGCTGATCGATGAGCCCTGCGTCGCGCCGAAACGTCGGATCGTTAGATCATCTGGGGAAGACAGGCCGCGTCCCGGCGCGCCGGGAAAGCTCGTGACTCGTTGGGAAAGTTTGGAGTAAACGATGAGCGGAATCAGCAGTAGCGTTGGGTTGATCTCGGGCCTGCCCACTGAAGACATCATCAACCAACTGATGCTGATCGAGTCCTTGCCCCTGTTTCGGCTTCAGAATCGGGTGTTCGGCCTGGAGGCACAGCGCACCGCGATCAACGACCTGTTATCCAGCGTGCTGGGAATACAAACCTCGATCGAACAGTTCAGCGAGCTGTCGTTGTTTCGCAGCTTCAACGCCACTAGCAGCGACGATACCATCCTGACGGCGACGGCGGACGAGGACGCGTCGCCCGGGGTGATCAGCTTTCGCGTTCACTCGCTGGTGACCAATCACCAGCTCATCAGCGTCGGGATGCCCGATTCCAATACCACGCCCGTCGGGCTGGGCACCCTGACAATGGAAATCGGCAACGGCAGCCTGAATCCGACCACCGAGCTGGACGCCCTCAACGGCGGCGCCGGCGTGCGAGGCGGGGTGATTCAGATCACCGATCGCAGCGGCGACTCGGCGGAGGTCGATCTGTCGGCGGCGCTGACCGTCGACGACGTGCTCGACGCGATCAACTCGGCCGGCGGCATTGAAGTTCATGCACGAGTCTCAGGCGATCAGTTCATCATCGAAGATCAAACCGGGCTCGCGGACGAAGATCTCACCATCGAAGATCTGTCCGGCGGTTTCGCTGCCCTGGATCTGGGGATCGCCCAGAGCGCGGCGGCAGACGAGGATGAGATCGTCGGGTCCGATGTGTTCAACCTGGTCGATACCACGTCGCTGTCCAAGCTCAACGACGGCAACGGCATACGCATCGGGAAGGTGGGCACCGACCTGAAGATCACCGTTGCAGATAGCGATGGCAACGAAGTCTCGGCCTTCGACATTTCCTTGAGCGGCCGCCTGGATATCAACGGACAAAACAGTCTGGCAGTTCTCAACAGCGGACAGGGAATACGCGAGGGGACGATTCGGATCACCGATCGATCCGGAGCGTCGGCCGAGGTCGATCTGACCGACGTCAATACGGTGCAGGATGTGCTCGACGCGATCAACAGCTCGGGAGTGGCGATTACCGCCACGGTCGATGCGGCGGGTACGGCGTTGAACCTGACCGACACCAGTGGCATCGACGACGAATCAGCCGGCCCCATCAAGATCGAGGACGTGGACGGTTTCGCCGCCGCCGACTTGGGAATCGACGGTGAGCACCATAGCGACTCGTTCCTGGGGGACAGCATCTACCGAATCACCACGCTCGGCGACGCCATGCGGGCCATCAACTACGCCTTCGATCAGAACGGCGTGGTCAACGGCGAGCAGGTCGTCGCGAAGATCGCCGACGACGGGAATAGTCTGGTGCTCTCGACCATCCTGCCGCCCCTTTTTACGATCGAAGTCACCAACGGGGATGAGGAGTCCAACGGTCGCGCAGCTACCGACCTGGGAATCATAGGCACGTTCAACGAACTCGCAGAGACGGAAACCATGTACGGCTCGCAGATTCTAGCGGGCATGAATACCGTGCTCCTCGGCTCGCTCAACGGAGGCAGCGGCGTCGAGAACGGAACCATCAGCTTCACCAATCGCAACGGTATCACCACCGACATCGATCTGGGGACGCTCGACGAGAACGGCCAGCTCGAACTCCAGACCGTCGCCGACCTGATCGAGGCGATCAACGCGACGACCTACGACGCGGACGGCCAACTCAACTCGGGGATCCAGGCGTCGATCAACCATGCGACCAACGGAATCGCCATCACCGACGTCACAGGCGGATTAGGCAACCTGGTCATCGCGGACGCGGACGGCGGCACCATGGCAGCCGATCTGGGCATCGTCGGAGAGTCAGCCGAGAGCACCATCAACGGCGGCAACGCCCAACTCCAGTACGTCTCCGAGGCTACTCTACTCTCGGAGTTCAACCACAATACGGGCGTGCGCAACGGGACGTTCGAGATCACCACAGCCGACGGTGCCGTCCATTCCGTTAACGTCACCGACAGTCAGCAGACGGTGTTCGACGTGATGGATCTTATCAACAGCAGCGGCGGCGGCGACGTCACCGCCTCGATCAATGCCAATGGGGATGGGATCCTCATCACCGACAACACCGCCGCCGAAGATGGCGACGGAACGCTGAAGATCGAGGATGTCGACGGCGGATTCACCGCCCGGGATCTCAACATCGACGGGGAGACGGCCGAGGGAGTCGCCACTCTTGACGGCTCGTTCGAGATTCAGATCCAAATCGACGCCGACGACACGCTGGAAAACGTCGCCACCAAGATCAAGAACTCCGGTGCCGACGTCGCCACCTCCATCATCAACGACGGCAGCAGCACCGATCCCTATCTGCTCACCCTGTCCTCCACGGTATCCGGACTGGCCGGTGAAATCATTTTCGACGCCGGCGATACCGGGTTGGCCATGAATACGCTGGTCAGCCCGCAGGACGCGGTCGTGTTTCTCGGCGGGGCGGGCGGCAATGCCGCGATCGCGATCCGAAGCTCCACCAACACGCTGACCGAAGTGCTCGGCGGGGTGACCATCGATCTACTCAGCGCATCGGACGAGGAGGTGACCCTCTCGATCGCCCAGGATGTCGACTCCATCGTCAACGAGATCAGCAGCTTTGTCGCCTCCTACAACTCGACCCTCGACTTGATGGACGACCAGACGTCCTTCGACTCCGAAACGTTCGAGAAGGGAATCCTCTTCGGTGATACGACGGTAAACAGAGTCCGCGACCGACTCTACAGGGCTGTCACCGACGAGTTCGACGGTGCTCCCGAGATGACCGACCGGCTCTTCGAGATCGGGGTCGCCATCGGCGAGGGAGTCCGACTCGAGTTCGACGATGCCAAGTTCCGTGAGGTGTACGCCGGCGATCCCGACGCGGTGGAGGTTCTGTTCACCTTGCAGGATAGCGGGGTGGGCGATGCGTTGGAGGCGGCTCTGGAAGATCTGACCGACAGCATAGACGGCCTCATCCCCGCCAAGGATGGGTTGCTCGGAGCTCAGATCGACTTGCTCAATTTAGAGATCGAGCGTACGGAGGATCTTCTGGAGATCAAACGCGCTCAGTTGGAGGCCGAGTTCGTGGGCTTGGAGACCACCCTCGCCGGACTCCAGGGTCAGGCCTCCGCCTTGCTCGCCCTCGACACCCTGCTCGCCAGCCTACCCGCCATCGGCTAGCCACTGGCAGGTGTCCCAGCGCCTCCCCCGGCGCGTCGGAATCTCGACCGCGGTAGATAGGCAACGGGGAGCTTCGCTGCCGGCGAGGCGTCATCCGCGTTCGGCGGACAACTCGCCCGGATGGGTGTTTCATTGTGGCATGTCATGTGAAGTGTCAGCTGAAGTGTCATGTGACACCGGTTTTCGACCGGTGTTTCTCAACTGGTGTGTTCGCCGATCGATTACCCGGATCCCTTGGGGTTGAGGTGTTAAAGCCCGAAGGGACTGACCTGGATAATTCACGAGTGTGAGGTGGTTTGCGCATAGAGACGGCCTTCTCGACCTTGTATGATGGGGTTTTGACGACTCAACCATACGAAGGCAAGGAGGCCGTTCCGTGACAGAGTGTAACCGCCAATCGCTATCGTTTTCCAGTCTTGGGCGACAGAAAATCACCGCCAATTTCGACGGCGGTCGGCTGACCTCCGACGCCGGGGGGCTGCTCCTGCGGGAGGCCGATCGCCAGTTGGGTCTAACCGCGGAGCTGGCGGACTGCATCGCCGACCCCCGCG
>JADFPW010000139.1 GCA_022562105.1 Planctomycetota bacterium | reverse complement strand
GGACGCTTCCGCGGGTGCGGTCACGCTGATGACCCTGCACGCCGCGAAGGGGTTGGAGTTTCCGTCCGTATTCATCATCGGGCTGGAAGATGGTCTGTTGCCCGCCCAGCGTCCGAGCGAAAGCGACGACGACATTGAGGAGGAGCGACGCCTGTGTTTTGTGGGCATTACGCGGGCACGTCAGGAGCTGGTGCTGACCCGGGCTCGATGGCGAATGCGCTACGGGCAGACCCTGCGTACGGTCGCCTCGCCATTCCTGTCCGAATTGCCCAGCAGCGAGATCGAGTCCATCACCCTGCAATCGACGGGACGGCGGCGCGGGGGGAGCATCCCTCAAGGTGGCGATCTGCCGGACGACATCGAGCATTGGGAGGTCGGAACGCTGGTCCGCGAGCGACACCGGGGCCTGGGTCGGCTGCTCGACCTGCATCGAGGAGGCGGGGGACTTTGGGCCAAGGTCGAGTTCCAGGACGGAACTCGGCGGACGTTCAATCTCGGATTCGCCCAGTTGGAGCGCGTGGACTACCACGAGGTTGATTAGCAGTACAGCGCAAAGTGGGCTCAAGTAGAGGGCGTGGGCGGATCGATAACTTCTGTCAGGACAAGGGTTTAGGGTTCTGGCAGGAGCAAGAACATGGATGTCAGACAGATTCGGAAGGTGGGGCGGGCGCTGCCGCGGTTTTTGGATGAGTTCGGCGATTGCTTCGGGCGGTGTGATACCCGGCGGTATTTGAGGGTTTACGTGGACGGGCAGATGTCCGAGTTGCATCGCAAGAGCGTCGAGCCGATGGCCTTGCGGGCCGGAGTGCCGCCGCGGTCGCTGCAGGCATTCCTGGGGCTGTTGGAGTGGGACGAGGATCGGCTGGTGGATCGGCTGCAACAGCATGTGGCTCGGGATCATGCCCATCCGTGGGCCATCGGGGTGGTCGATGAGACGGGTTGTGGCAAGGACGGCCGTCACACGGCGTGCGTTCAGCGTCAGTGGTGCGGGTCGCTGGGCAAGGTGGACAACTGCGTGGTCAGTGTCCACACCGGCTATGCGGTGGGGAACTTCCACTGCGTTCTGGACAGTGATCTGTTCGTTCCGCAGGCCTGGGCCGACGACCCGGCCCGGCGCCAAGAAGTGGGCATGCCCGACGACGTGACCCACCGTTCCAAGCCCGAGATCGCTTTGCAACAGATCAAGCGGGCCCTGGGCAACGGCATCCGGGTGGCGGCGTGGACGTTCGATGAGCACTACGGGCAGAGTTACGACTTTCTCGACGGACTGGATGGACTCGGTCAAACGTATGTGGCCGAAGTCCCCTGTACGTTTTGCGGCTGGGCGAAGGAGCCGGTCGTTCTTTGCCGTCCGACACCGCAGGAGATGCGTCGCCAAGGCAGGAAACGCCGGTTTCCAAGGCTTTCGGCGACAGCGGCGTCGGTGAGCGAAGTGCGGAACCTGCTGAATCACTCCCCGGCGTTTCGGGGTCAGGCCTGGATACCCATCCATATCAAGAACGGCGAGAAAGGGGCCATGGTCGGCGAGGTCAAGGCGGTGCGGTTCTTCATGCGGCGTGACCAACTGCCCACCCGTGCCCATTGGCTGATGGTCACGCGGCATCCGCAAAGCGGCGAACTGAAGTTCTTCGTTTCGAACGCATCAGCCGGTGTTCCGTTGGAATGGCTCCTGTATGTGGCCTATTCCCGGTGGCCCATTGAACAGTGCTTTCGGGAAGAAAAAGACGAGCTGGGCTTCGACCACTTCGAGGTCCGGGGTTGGAGGTCGATCCATCGGCACATGGTTCTGTCACAGGTGAGCCATCTGTTCGTGAACAAGATGCGCCAGCAACTGGCCACCGAAGAATCTGCTGCCCACCGTGCCGCGCCCGTCGGTGCGGACGATTTTTCCCCCTGGAGCCGAGGAGCCGCTGCCCTATCCGCCCGAGAGCCTGACCGTCGATCAGGTCCGCTACGCGCTCTCGCAGTGGTTCCTGAGCCTCCGCTATGGCCGACACGCTCGACGCATTCTACTCGAAGACGCCGCCGCGCTGATCGCCTATCACCGCCGCCACAACACCGAAGCCAAGCTCAGCCACACGCGAACGATGCGAAAAACTTTGTTGAAATCAGGAATCGACGTCGACCGAATCAGGTCGTGCTTGGAGAGTAACTTTGCGCTGTACTGCTAGTTCCCCGGGGAGTGGGAATCGCTTCGTGGTAGGCGGTTACGGCAGAATCTCCACCGAATCACCGATGCGGAGAACGGCGAAGAGCTCCTCCACACCCGCGTCGCTGACCGCGATGCAGCCGGCCGTCCAATCTGCGCCGCGGGCTCGTCCGTGAATGCCGATCCCACCACCCAGGGCTGTTCCCCAGTCTGGACATCGCCCGGCCTGCAAAGCCCGCCGAACACCGGCCGCTTCACCGGTGGACAAGAGGCCGGCAGCCAGCCCCACTACCACGGCGGGATCGTTGGGGTAGTCGATTCCCAGGAATCGATGATGCGGGCTATCCGCCCTCTTGACGCAGATCTGAAATCGCCCTTCCGGCGTTCGTCCGTCACCCGACTGCCGTTTGATCCCGATCGGGTGGGTTCCCAGATCGATGGGGTAGCTTCGCACGACGCGATCTCCGTCCAGCAGGTGGAGCAGACGATGCGCCTTGAGAATGACCACCCGAGGTTGACGGACGGCCAACTCCACAGGTTGGCTCCCTACGTCCGGATTCGGGACATTCGCGCCGCCGGTCCACAGGGGTATCAGGCCCAACGCCATCACAACAACCGCGATGCGCCCGACCGGCTGTCTCTTGCGTCTTGCTTGGCCTGGCTGCTGCTGAGCCATCCTGGTGGCCTCCTGGGCCCGCGGGAACCCGCTGACCCTGCCTACGCACATGGCCGGACAGCAAACGCCGTGGCCTGCTCACTGACTACTCACCGCCGAGCGGTCCGGATTTATCGGACCCGTGAACCCTGCTCACCCGGGGGCGTAAGCATACAATGGAGTGGTGGATGCGCCTACGGATGAACAGTTGCTGGCCGACTACCTACGCGGCGACGCCCGCAGCTTCGAGCTGCTGGTCCGGCGCCATAGCCGCGAGTTGTATCAGTTCATCACCCGCTTCACCGGCTCATCGACGGTGGCTGAAGACGTGGTCCAGGACGCCTTCCTTCAGGTTCACCTTTCCGGCCATCGCTTCGATACGCAAAAGCGTTTCAGGCCATGGTTGTTCACCATTGCCGCCAACAAGGCCCGGGATCATCTGCGAAGTCGCTCACGTCGCCGGGAAGTCCCCCTGGACGCCCATATCAGCGGGGAGGAAGGTTTTGGTCAGCGATTCCTTGATCTGTTGGGCGAAGAACAATCGGACCCGTTACAGGAGTTGGAGCGTGACGAGACACGCCGCGAGGTGCGGGCCGTCGTCGAGGGAATGCCCGCCGTCCTGCGGGAGGTCATGATCTTGGCCTACTACCATCGATTCCCCTATCGGGAGATGGCCGAAGTGCTCAACATTCCGTTGGGTACGGTCAAGAGTCGTTTGCACTCAGCCGTTGGCACGTTTGCGACCCGCTATCGGGCGGCGCTCAAACTGGAAGAACACCACGGAGGTAGCCCGCATGGCCTGGATTAGCAGGATCAGTACCAAGGCATGACAACTCCCAGCCCACGACCGGAAGACGTCGAGCGACTCCTGGATGCCCACCTGGACCGTCTCGAGGAGTCCGAGCAGGATGCGCTGCGTCGGCGCCTTGAACTTGAGCCCGCGTTGCAAGCCTGCAACGAGCGTCTTGGTGCGATGCTCGAACCGCTTGATGCCTGGAGCGTCCCCTCTCCGCCGAGTGGGCTGGTCCAGGGCGTGTTGGCCCGCCTACCGGCGAGTCGAACGATCGAGCCACCTCCCACCAGCGCCGCAACAGCCGTAGAACCGCTACGGATGCGCCGGCCTTTCGTAACGCTGCGCGAAGTGCTGGCGGTCGCGGCGTGTATCGCCCTTTTTGCCGGAGTCATCGTCCCAGGAGTCAAGAAGATTCGCTTCGGGGCTCGCCAGGCACTTTGCGCTACCAACCTCCAGACGATTTATGCCGGGACCACCGCCTATGCGAACTCGTTCGGAGGGCAGTTGCCCTACGCAGGGCGAGTGCATAATGCCTTTGGAATCGGGGACGGCCGTCCAGTCGTTCAGCCGGTCTTTAATCGAGGTCAATTATCTAACAGCAGTCACCAGCTTTTACTGGTACGAATGCGCTTTGTCCTGAATCCAGCCGCGTTTATCTGTCCTTCCCGACCTGACGATCGGGCGATGGATCCTGCTGCGGTGCAACAAATGGTCGCCTTCCCCTCCGCGGCCAACTGCAGCTACGACTTGCAGTTGATGGACGGTCCGATGACCCTCGCGGGTAACGATCCACGTCGACCATGGCAGAGTGACGCCAACCCGTTCTTCGACACACCCGACTTCTCCGCTACCGACCTGAACGCTCTCAACTCGCGATCGCACGGACGACGGGGACAGAATGTTTTGAGGCTCGGAGGCGACGTTCTATTCGAGACCTCTCCGATCATCGGCGGCGATAACATCTGGCGGGCTGACGACAGGGGATTCTCCGGCTCGCCACGGGACGTTGGGCCGCCTGCTGAGGACGTATATCTTGTACCCGGAATGCTTCGCTCCGCGTCGTAGCTGCTTCGCATGACGAATGGTTGGTTGTCGACCAGGCTCGTCCCGTTCGTCAGCGGTCCCGATCAACCATCCTGACGAGAGCGGCAATGTGGTCGCAAATGAAGTCGCGGAATTGATCGTTGGTCAGGGTTCGTGTGCGGAGCATCGGACCGCTGGTGACGGTCCCGTCGATGCCTTGGTGAATCCGCGTCTCCTGGAAGGCGATCCCCACATCGGTTGCGATGCCGCTGAGCCGGAGTCCCTGGCCCTGGAAATCGATGGCGATGTCGATGCCGCGGCCACCGGAAAGGAAGTCGGTGATATCCATTCGCAGGGCGATCCCGCAGGTGACGTACTTGGCGGCGAGATCGTCAACCAGCGGGCAGTAGTCGGAGATCATTCGGTTCCGGAGTCGATCCAGCGGCGACACGGGTCGGTCCGTATTCGCACTGCTGTTCTTCGCTCGTTCGTCGCGCTCGACGAGCAGGGAATCGAGCTTGGTCTCGGCGCAATCAATCTTGGGCGGGGAATAGGTTCCTTGGACCTTGGCCACGAATGCGGCGTAGCTGCTGCGTTTACTCTGCGACGACACGTCCGAATAACCCTCTTTCTGAAGCCGTTCCAGGCGATGCGCTCCGCAGCGCTGGTCCAGCAACGGAGCCCCGTTGTACGTCGGTCACACCCGGTTGGCCCTTGAGCCATGGCGGCCGAAACCTCTGCCTCCTGGGGGAAATCCAAGGTCCATCTTCGCGTCGCGGGGGTGAACCGCTTCCGCAGGTTCGGCCGGTAAGGGATACCGCCCGGGCGCTGACTTTAGTACAGCCCAACGGTATCATCCCCGCCCGAGGCATTTTTATAGGAGACGCGCCATGATCACCGGAATTGGACTGGTTCTCGCAGTCGCGGGCTGGGGAGCGATCGACGAAACGCCCACCGTTGAGGCATTGCCGGCCCACGCCGACGCCAGCCACATTGTTTGGAGCCAAGCGTCCGATCACATTGGGGAGGAGTGTTTCGTCTATGGGAAAGTGGTGCTCGCCGCCACGACCGCCCAGTGGTGCTTCCTCAACTTCCACGAGGACTATCGCAATCATTTCTCCGTGCTCATCGCCCGCCGCAACTTCGAGCGATTCGAGTCGCCGCCCGACGGACCTTACCGCAACAAGATCGTTCGCGTCTTCGGACGTATTGAAGAGTACCGCGCCAAGGCGGAGATCAAGGTCACATCGCCGGAGCAGATCACCGTTTTGGATGTCATGCCTACCGCCGAGGAGCTTGCACAACGCAACCACCGCGAGGCGGTTACCACACGGACTCCGCGAGCCCCCGGGGTGGTCATTCTGGCTACGTACAACGTGGAGAATCTGTTCGACGCAGCCGACGATCCCTATCATCGTGACGAGCACACCAAGCCAAAGTCCCGCGAGGCGCTCGAAAAACTAGCCGCCACCTTGCGCAACATCGACGCCGACGTGGTCGCGTTGCAAGAGGTTGAGAACCGCGGATACCTGGAACGATTCGTGAAACAGTTGTTGCCCGACGCCGGCTATACAGAGATCGTCCATCTGGAAGGCAACGACCAGCGAGGGATCGATGTGGCGTTGCTGTCCCGGCTGCCGGTCGGACCGGTGACCTCGTATCGCCACCTCGAGTTCGAGGATTCCAAGGGCGCCAGGCAGCGATTCCGGCGCGACCTGCTTCGGGTCCGACTGGAACCGGACACCGGTCCATCGTTTGACGTCTTCGTCGTACACTTCAAGAGCAAACGCGGGGGAGAGAATGACGTGTCCCACACCGTGCGGGTGGCCGAAGCCCGAGCGACCCGTGAGGTGTTGGATGAGGTTCTACGCGCCGATCCCGATGCCCGGTTCGTACTTTGCGGGGATTTCAACGACACCGCCGAGAGTGAATCGATCAAGACGATCATGGGTCAGGGTGCCGGCGCGTTGCGGTGTTTTTCCGACGACCTGCCGGCGGACAACGCAGCCACCTACCGACGGCCACCCTATCGCTCGATGATCGACTTCATCTTCTGCTCGCCGGGAATGGCTGTACACCACCGTCCGGGGTCCTACTCCATCCCATTGATCAGCGACTCGGCCTCGGGTTCGGATCACAACCCAGTGGTTGTCGTGTTCGATATGCAACGGACGCCACAGGCCACTCCGCCTGCGCCCGAGGAGTAGTGGGCCACGCGATGGTGAATCGAGTTTGTCTGGACCAAACCATCGTTCGAATTACGATGAAGCCCTAGAATTCACGTATCGCGGCGAGGAAGCGCGGGCCGAACTGGGTGAGCTTGGACTGTACGACACCATGCACACTGAGGAACTCATCCGACGTGGTCGGGCGGACGCGGGCCATGTCACGAAGCGTGGCGTCGTTGAAGATGACGTAGGCGGGGACGGCGCCCTGTTGGGCCAGTTCTCGCCGTAGATCGCGCAGGTGTTCGAAGAGGTCGCGGTTGACGCCCTCCCACGATTCGACCGCGGCGCGGGTCTTCGCCAGCTTGCCCTTCTTCGGTGTGGTGAGCATCACGGTGCGCTCGCCGTGAAGCACTTCCCATGATGTCTCGTTCAGTTGCAGGATCGGGCGGTCGCCTTCGGTTCGGGCCAGCACACCCGAATCGACGAGCTGATGGGTCCAATTGATCAACGTCTTACGATCGACATCCTTCAGCAAGCCGTAGGTACTCAGGCGCTCGTGCCCGAGGTCGCGTATCCTCTCCGTATTCGTCCCGAGGAGAACGTCGACGACGTGCCCCACACCAAACCGTTGCTCGACCCTGGCGACACACGATAGTATTTTCTGGGCGGTCACGGTCGCATCCTCGACGCCTTCCATCTCGTTGAGGCACACATCGCAGCCCTGGCAGTTGGACTTGGGGTAAGCCTGATCGAAGTGCTCGGACAGCATGCGGTGGCGGCAAACCAGTGCCGACCCGTAGCGCTGCATCTGTCCGAGAAGCTGCGTCTGGGCGGCGAGGATCGCTTCGGAATCGGGGGAATCTTCGGCGCTGTGGGCCAGGAGCGACTTCCAGCGCATCACGTCGCCGCCTGAATAGAACAGGACGCACTCGGCTTCGAGGCCGTCGCGTCCCGCTCGACCGGTCTCCTGCTGGTAGTGTTCGACCGATTTGGGCATGGTGGCGTGGATAACACAGCGGACGTTGCTGCGATCGATGCCCATGCCGAAGGCCACGGTGGCGGTAATGATGTTCAACGTCTCGTCGGCGAACGCGTCCTGGATCCGCCGTCGCTCGTCGGACTCCATGCCGGCGTGATACGCCTGGGCGTCGAAGCCGGCGCCGCGCAGCGAGTCTGCCATCCGCTCGGTATCTTTGCGTGAGAGGCAGTAGACGATCACCGCTTCATTCTCATGGCGCCGAACCACGTCGGCGACCTGGTGGTGAACATCCACTCGCGGCACCACCCGGTAGGTCAGATTCGGACGATCAAACGTGCCTACCAGGATGGTGGGATCGGTGAGTTGAAGCTGCTCCACGATGTCCTGTCGCACGCGCTTCGTGGCGGTGGCGGTGTAGGCATGCATGCTGGCCCCGGGGAAGAGTTGCTTCAACTCGGCCAGTCGTCTGTATTCCGGGCGGAAATCGTGTCCCCAATGGCTGATGCAGTGGGCTTCGTCGATGGCGAAGGCACGGACCTCCAGCTTCTCAATGATCTCCAGGAATCCCGGCGACAAAATGCGCTCCGGTGCGACGAACACCAGTCGGCATTTGCCCTCGCGGATCTGACTTACGGCTTCGCTCTGCTCGCGCGGCGTGAGGCCGCTGTGCAGCGCCACAGCCGGGTAGCCGCAGGTGCGCAGCCCGTCCACCTGATCCTTCATCAGGGAGATCAACGGCGACAGGACGATGTCGGTACGTTCCGCGATAAGCGGCGGCACCTGATAACACAGCGACTTGCCTCCGCCGGTGGGCAACACGACGAGCGAGTCGCGCCGGTCGATCCCCGCCCGGATGGCCTCCTCCTGCAAGGGTCGGAGTTGATCGAATCCCCAGACCCGGCGCACGGGCTCCATGATTCGCTCGAGGGGAAGTGGATCTGCAGATGAGACGCCGTTCATGCGCAGCACTATACATGAGCGACGGCGGCGTCACAAAGCAGGTGTCGGGATCGCTCCTGCCGCGTCACTTCAGGCGTTTGCAATGCAGCTGGCTGAGCCCGTGGTTCGCCCCGGTTTGAGCAATCCTCAGTCCCGCAGGGACGATAGCGACTAGCCAGGGGCGTCAGCCCTGGTATTCGTTCGCCGAAAATCAGCAAGCCCTGTAAGGGCGACAGGCTTTCGCCACTTATCGGGGGCTTGGGATCCCTGGGCCCTCTTTCTCCAGGGACTCGCGCCCCTGGCTAGTGACTGGCGCCCTTGCAGGGCTATGGGACTCCGCGTCACACGAAAATCGCATCGCTGCGGTCCTCCAATACGACACAACCTCGACACACCAGTGCAAAAGGCTGACCTATTACCTTCTGCGCAGGTGGCGCTCGCCGTCCTTGGCCCCGGTTGCTCGACACGAGTATAATAGTCGTCAACAAAGGCTGATGGTGATAGCGGATGGCGCTCGCCAAATGCTCAGCACCGACTCCTGAGGAGGCAACATGTTCGGCCGCGTGAGAATCGATCGACCCCACAATCATGGACCTCGATTGGCATGTGCTTGCCTTCTGGCCCTTGTCCTATCCGTCCTCGGGAACTTGTCCGGTCCGGTCACCCAGTTCTATTGGCAGTGGGACCACATGGATATTCCCCTTTACCCCCTCATGCTCGGATCTACTACGCTCGTCGCCTGTTTTCTGATCACGCGAGACTGCCAGCACCAGCGGTGGTGGTTCCTGACCGGCGCACTGAGCGTGTGCACCGCGCTAGTCGTATCGGAAGTCCTCGACCCATTCGGTCTTCGAGGATGTGATATCGCTGAGCGCGTCAGCCAGCTCCCGCTCAAGGTCTTCTTACTTGGTGTGCTCGGCGGTACGATGGGCCTTGGCATGGCGCGGTTGACCCGCCTTGTCTTCGGAAAAGCGATTGTCCCATCCGGACCCGCGTGCCCAGGTTGCGGGTACGACATTCGGCAGCTGCCGCAGCCACGTTGTCCCGAGTGCGGGCGACAACTGACTCCCGACGATCTGAGCCCGTCGGCACCTCCGGTGCTCCGTGAGTGGCGACGGTTCGCCATGGTCACAGCGATCGTCGTCGCGGTATCTGCCGGAGTCTACTTGTCCTACCCGTACGTTCTGATCCCGGCCTGGATCCGAGGTTGGGCTCCATCGGACTGCGTCGAGGCCTACTTTGGAATCCACAGCGCGTGCTCGGAGAAACTCTTGGCCGAGTATGTTCGTAGCGGCAACGACCATCAGCGAGCAATGGCGGTTTGCCAGGTCGGGTGGCTGTGTCGCGTATTTGATGAACGTCGCGTGGCCGGCGATGCGACCGTTGACCTTGTGCGGTATTCTGTGTTGAACGATCCTGTCCCCAGAGTCCGCAAGCTCGCAGCACAATCATTGGGCTTCATTGACCGGGATCTGCTGTTCGATCTACTGCCGGATATGGTTCTGGATAGTGATGCGACGGTGCGGTGGATTGCGCTGGCCATGGCATCCACTGAAGGGCATGGCCTCGATCCACGTAGTATGCCGTTCTTGATCCGAGCTCTTGATGATCCCGACCCGACCGTGCGAAGCAACGTATACCGGCGATTGCGGGACAACACTCGTGGGATCTCGCTTCCCTTCGATCCCAACGGGCCGCGCGAGCAGCGCCTCGCGGAGCAGGCCGTGTGGCAGGCGTGGTGGGATGATCAATCCAATTTGGACCCAGCCGCGTGGCAGGGTTGGTCGCATGATTAATCCAATGCGGACCAAGAGTGAGCCGAAAGATTGTGCTCGGTCTTAGGATTCGCGCATAAATAACTTAAAGTATTCGGCTTAACTTTCCCGATAGGAGAGTATGCCGGATGCCACAGTGGTGCAATGGGTGAGGGAGAAGTACCTTTCGTTGTCTGAGGTCTTGAATGA
>JADFPW010000138.1 GCA_022562105.1 Planctomycetota bacterium | reverse complement strand
GGCTGAAATCCTCGCCACGGTCGATGGTGAGCCGATCGATCGGCAGCGCGTCGTTTCACTCCTGCTTCGAGGGCACGGGGCTGCGTTGATCGAGCAACTGGCCGTGCTCCAGCGCGCCGAGGCCCGGGCCGCTCGGACGGGCGTGGTCGTTATGCAAGCGGACGTCGACGCCGAATACGACCGTTCGCTGCAGCGCGCCGCCGCGTCCCTGGGATTCGAATCCAGCGACGACACCGTCCGCGAAACCGACCGACGGCGCACGCAACAGTGGCTCGATGCGTATCTGGCCCAGCGCAACGTGTCCCGGGCCGAGTTCGACCTGGTCGTGCGAATCAACGCCTATCTGCGAGCGCTCACCGAGCATGAACTCACCGTCGACGTCGAGCAACTCCGAATGGAGTTTGCTCGTACCGATGGACCGAAGGCGGAGGTTCGCCACATCCAGTTGGCCACGCTTGCGGAAGCGAATCGAGTAGCCGACCGGCTCAAGGCGGGGGAGTCGTTCTCGGCACTGGCCGGTCTTTATAGCGCCAATATTCAGAGTGCGGCCCTGGGGGGTTTGTTGCCGGCATTTACGGCCAACGATCCGGACGTTCCCGCCCTTCTGCGTGAGGCGGCATTCATCCTGAAGCCTGGACAGGTATCGATGCCCATTCGCATTGATCCCTGGTACCATCTGGTCCGTGGCGAACGGCGCATCGCTGCTACGGGCGGCTCGTTCGAGGAGTCTCGCGCCCAACTCGAGCACCGGGTGCGGGAGCGATCAATCCGCCCGCTTATGGAACGCTTGTACAAGGAGTTGCTGGACGGAGCCGATATCCGTATCAGCGATCCAGATCTGGGCGACGCCTTCGAGCATCGCCGTAGCGACTGATAGGGTGGGACACTACTGAGCCCGGCCGACCGGCCGGAGGTGACGAGGCAGGGAGAGCACCGTGCCACACCAAAAACGATACCAAGCCGTCCTCATGTTTGGAGGGCCGGGAACGGGCAAGGGCACCCAGGGAGTGGTGCTGGGCCAGTTTTCCAATCTCGTGCATATGGCCATGGGCGACATTTTCCGTGCCCTGGATAAACAATCGGCGATCGGTCAGGAGTTCCTTTCCTACGCGACCCAGGGGTTGCTGGTTCCCGACGAGCTCACCGTGCAAGTCTGGCAGGGATTCGTCGACCATCAGATCGCGACCGGAAAGCTCGACCCGAACTATCACACGCTGATCCTCGACGGGATTCCGCGAACGCTGCGCCAAGTTGAGCTGCTAAGCGAACGGCTCGATCTCCTCAAGGTGGTTCACTTGGCCATGAGCGACCGGTCGGCGCTGATCGCCCGCCTCAAGGGGCGCGCCCTCGAGGCAGATCGGCCCGACGACGCCGACGAGCAGGTCATACGCAAGCGCCTCGAGGTCTACGACGAAGAAACCCGCCCGGTACTCGAATCGTTTGATCGCTCGTTGATCGCCGAGATCAACGCCGATCAGCCGCCGCTCGCCGTCCTGCGAGACATCGCCGCGGTGCTGGTCGACTGTGTGCCCGCTGCGATTTAGTCCCGCCAGTGACGAGCAGTGCCCTCCCCATTGCCACCTGCGGCGGAGGACTTTGTGGCCCACAGATCGCCATTGGAGTGCAGGAACTGGGCCATCGACTCGGCGTCGATCGACGACGGAGCCAGATCGGCGACTTCGCCTATGAGCGTCAAGACGGGCGAGCCGAGTTCCGCGGCCACAGCCTGCTCGGCAATCGTTCCCAGGTGTCCCCTAACCACTCGCTGTTGGGCCGTGCAGCCGGAGGCAATCGAAATCGCCGGGGTATCGGCCGCTCGACCGGCCTCAATCAGACGGGCAGTGATCTCGTCCAGGTTTGCCAGCCCCATCAGTACCACGACCGTGTCAATCTCGGCCAGGGCGCGGTACGGAATCGGGTGGCCATGACCGGCGGGGTCGGCCTGACCCGTGACCACCGCCATCGAACGGACCATGCCTCGATGAGTCACCGGAACGCCGGCCGCTGCGGGCACTGCCAGGATGCTGCTGACCCCGGGGATCACCACGCAACGTACACCGGCTCGCCGACAGGCCATCAACTCCTCACCCCCGCGACCGAACATGCACGGATCCCCTCCCTTGAGCCGGGCCACGATTGCCCCGCCCCGGGCCCGTTCGATGATCAAGCGGTTTATTTGCTCTTGCGATGGTCGTGGACGACCCGGGTATTTGCCGACATCGATCACTTCGGTGTCCTGGCGAGCTTCGGCGAGCAATTCGTGCGGTACCAGTCGGTCGTGCACGACGACATCCGCAGCGCGCAACATCTTCAACCCGCGGACGGTAATCAATTCCGGATCGCCCGGGCCTGCGCCGATCAGATAGACCGTTCCTGGGGTCTGTTCGCGTTGGAGTTGCTGTGCAATCATGGTGGGCCATCCTTATCCCCGGTTCGAAGCGGGATCCCGCTTCCCCGGGCCAACGTGATCATGAGTTCCGTGACCGACTCGTTTCCGTATACCGGCTCTGTGACGATGATGCTTCGGTCATGAACCTGTGCTGTCTTCATGAATCCGCCACTGGGTAGACCCAATCTATGGGGCAGGTCTTCGACGGCGTGTCGGCCGCCGCCTACCAGGTCGGGCACCACCACCAGATTCTTCGCCGGTGTCAGATCGTAAACATCCTCGATTTGCGGCGGCTGGTCGAGAAACACCGCCACCACAGCTGAGACATCGAGCACGGTCGCCATGTGCTCCGCGTGCCGGTGCGTGCTTTCGCCGCTGGCCGGGTGGCGCAAGGTGCCGTGCCCACAAAGGACCACCGCCGTCCGCCGAGCCTCAAAGCAAGCCGCAGCCATTGCCCGCCGGGCGGCATCGGCCAACAGCGATCCGATCTCCGGATGGTCTCCGACAGGTGGAGTGAGGCGTATCGTACAGTCGTTCACGCCAGCAGCCGCGCCTGGCGGTTCGAGCGCCCTCGGCAGCGCGACATCGACATAGTATCCGGCGCCGGTGAACAGCGGGACAATCACGGCCTGCTTAGCCCGCAGTTCGTCGAATCGTTCGTGGAGGTTGGATACGTAGGGTGGGTGAGCCAGGTACGCGGTCAGCATGTGATCGGCGACGCTGCGCCGGGTGATCCGTTCGGCGTGGACGTCCAGGCCATCGGGGATCGCGGTGTCGGACGTCTTTCCGTGGGCTACCAACACCAATGCGCTGGTCGTTCGCGGACCGATCTTCGGACCCGCTCTGTCAAGAGTGTCCATCCCTGGAGTGCTGCCTTGCACGTTCTGATCCGTTCCTTCGACAAGCCTTTGCCCGCTAGCGGATGGCCGGGTTGGGTGGCACAGTACGCCTGACGGAGCGCTAGATGCCCTCGCCGTGCA
Source organism: Planctomycetota bacterium (assembly GCA_022562105.1). Taxonomy (GTDB): domain Bacteria; phylum Planctomycetota; class Phycisphaerae; order UBA1845; family UBA1845; genus JADFPW01. The sequence goes on along the minus strand of JADFPW010000138.1, from coordinate 7,318 downwards.
GGCCGCATTCGAGCTTCAGCTTCCCGTTCCAACGCCCTTCCCGCGAGTAAGAGTCGACCGCCGCCCCTTCCACCGCTCGCGTGCAATGGGTACAGCCCACGCTGGGATACCCGCGCTCGTGCAGCGGATTGTAGGGGACGTTGTGATCCTGAACATACTGCCAAACCGTAGCCCGATCCCACGAGGCCAACGGACTGATCTTGAGCACCTCATACTGCCAATCCCACATAACCGCTCGAACCGAGGCCCTGGCGGCCGACTGGCTACGCCGCAGACCAGTAACCCAAACGTCCACATCCTGCATCACTTCCCCCATGGGGTCCACCTTGCGAATGCGGCAGCACAAGTCGGGATCATGTTTCCACAACTCGGCGCCGAATCGCTCAGCCTGGGCCTCGGGTGTTAGTGGCGTCGCATGGCGCACGAACTCGACATGCGGGTAGCGCTCCGCCAGGCGGTCGCGCAAGGCGAGCGTTTCGGAGAAGAAGAAGTCCGTGTCGATGTAGACGACCTTGAACCGGTCGGCCCGCTCGGCGATCATGTCGATCAGGGCGCAGCCCTCCATGCCGAAGGCGGTGGTCATCACCACCCGCTGCCCCGCGAAGCGGCGGAGCATCCACTCGATCAGCTCGACGGGCGAGCTGTCCTCGGATACCTTCTCGGTTACGATCGGCTTGACCTCGGCGGTCGGCGGCGTTAACTCGGGTTCTACCGTGTTAAGCGACATCTGACTTCTCCCGTGAGTTCGTGCATTCTTGCACGCCTCATACGAAACAACCCGCGATAGGCGATCCCGCGGGTCGTCAACTTCCGATTTCGTTTTGCTTGGTCAGTGACGTCCGTCGGGAAGGCCCCGTGGCGGGGCTTTAACAGCTACACAGGCAACAGAAACAGCGGCCGCGAGAGGCAGGCGTTGAACCCGCACCCGAGCATAGGGCCGCACCGGCTTGTGCATGTCGACGAATCATCACTGGGCAGTATAGTCGCGGCGGTCGGACTTGTCAACCCCCGAACGCAGGAATAGCCAACGCGCCCGGGGTCTCACGTCCGGTAGGATCGTCGTCCTGCCGATGCTGGCCGCGTGTCGGGGTCAATCTTGCGGCCGCGTCTCTCGTGCCTATCATGCGAATCCATGTCCGAGCTCGAATACCGAACGGCGGGTGAATCGCACGGACAGGCGCTGGTCGCGTTGGTCGAGGGCCTGCCGGCGGACGTACCCGTCGATCTTGATCTCATCAACCACGAGTTGACCCGTCGTCAGGGAGGCTACGGTCGTAGCGGCCGTCAGAAGATCGAGAAGGATGGCGTGAAGATTCTGTCCGGTGTTCGCGCCGGTCAAACCATGGGCGGTCCGATCGCCATGTTGATCGCCAATCGTGATTCGCGGTTGGAAGAAGCCCCGCCGGTCCACGCACCGCGCCCGGGCCACGCGGATCTAGCCGGGAGCTTGAAGTGGCTGACCACGGACTGTCGCAATACATTGGAGCGCGCCTCAGCCCGGGAGACGGCGGCTCGAACGGCGGCCGGCGCCCTGACCCGAAGCCTACTAGCAGCGTTTGGGATAGAACTGGTCGGGTTTGTCGTGCGCATTGGGGCAACCGCGGCTGAAGTGGCCGTCGATCTGTCCTGCGATCAGATCGCCAAGCTCCGCGATGCCAGTGACGTATACTGCCCGGATGAGTCAGCCGGCGAAGCGATGAAGCTGGCCATCGACCAAGCGCGGCGCGACGGCGACACGTTGGGCGGCGTGGTCGAGGTGCGTGCGTTCGGCGTTTGCCCGGGGTTGGGCAGTTGTGTAAGCAGTCGGGACAAACTCGACGGACGACTGATGGGCGCCGTCGGATCGATCCAGGCGATCAAGGGTGTGGAGATCGGCCTAGGGTTCACCGCGGCGAGTCGGCTGGGCAGCGACGTACATGACCCGATCGGTTTCGACGAGGATTCGGTGGAGTTGCCCACGTTGGGGTTCACCCGAGAATCGAACAACGCCGGTGGTATTGAAGGTGGAATGACCAACGGGCAGCCGGTGGTCTTGCGGGCGGCGATGAAGCCGATCAGCACGCTGCGTCAGGGGTTGCCCAGCGTCGATCTGCGCACCAAGGAATCGCATCGCAGTGACTACGAGCGCAGTGATGTCTGTGCCGTCCCCGCCCTCAGCGTGATTGTAGAGAACGTGGTCGCCTTCGAGCTGGCCCGAGCGCTGCTCGAGAAATTCGGGGGCGATACGTTGGCGGAAGTGCGGGCGGCGTATGACCACTACCTGAATGCGGCGCGGCGTTTGAGTTCTTGAGGATTGAATGGTCACCTGAACTGTGGCGGACCCCGTTGGACCCATGGATTGCGATCCATGGGCTTGGGGCGTGTTTCATCAGCTTTTCAGGCATCGATAAGACCAGCGACTCGTATGGCGCCGCCATGGTGAACAAGCGTAACCCCGGTTGGCGAAAACTGGCGCGGTTGAGCGTCATCGCTGCCACCGTACTGGTATGGTGGGCCCAGACCGCAGTAGCGGGCGATCCCACCGGTCGGCTGGACGCCCTGCTGAGATCGCTGCCCACCTCGAAGGCGGTCTGCGGGGCGGCGGTAGCCGACGCCGACACGGGTGAGATTCTGTTCACTCACCACGCCGACACCCCTCTGATCCCGGCCAGCAACACCAAACTGTTCGTCATGGCCGCCGCACTCGACATACTCGGCCCGGACTTCGAGTTCCGCACATCACTGATAGTCTCGGGCGACGATCTGTGGGTCATCGGTGCGGGTGATCCGGGTTTCGGCGATCCGCGCCTGAGCGCAGCCCGCGATGAATCGGTGACCGCCGTATTTGATCGCTGGGCCGAGGCGCTGCTGGCCGCCGATCGACGGACGATCACCGGTGATCTCATTCTGGACGAATCCGTTTTCGATTCCGAGTATGTTCATCCGGATTGGGATCCCCGCGACCTCCAGAAATGGTACGCCGCCCCTGTCGGGGCATTGAACCTGAACGACAATTGTCTGGATATCACCGTCCGCCCCGCGCCCCGGGCCGGCGCCGCCGTGTTATGGGAAGTCATACCTCCGACCACGCTGGTGGTGATCGACAATCGCTGCAAGACGCGAGGTGTGGGCAACCCGGTGATCCACAAGCCCGGGCGGGATCTTCGGTATACGATCAGTGGCGGATGCAACAAGGCATGGGCGTTTCCACCCGTCGCGATTTCCGACCCTGGTGCGGTCTTCGGCGACGTTCTGCGAACCATACTGAGCAGACACGGAGTGGTCGTAAAAGGGGCGATTCGCCGGGTTCGCCTGGCCACGGAATTGGCCGGGCAACCACGCACGTTGATCGCCGAACACAAGACCTCGCTGGCCGATGTGCTGAACCGAATCGGCAAGGACAGTCAGAATCTGTTCGCGGAATGCTTGTTGAAACGCCTGGGTTACGAGTGGCAACGTCGCCGGGGAAGCCCGGAGGCGATGGGCACCTGGGCCGGCGGTCGAGCAGCCATACGGGCATGGCTGGATAGCCTACCAGGGCGAACGACCGATGGCGTCGCCGATCGCTGGGCAGGGATGATCATCGCCGATGGCTCCGGATTGAGCCGCACCAATCGCCTAACCGCGAGGCAAATTGTCGACTTGCTCACGGTCATGCATGGACACCCTCATGGCGACGTTTTTGCCGAGAGCCTGTCGGTGGCAGGGCGAGACGGCTCATTGCACCGAAAAAAGCGCTTGCGCGATCTGACCGGGGCCGTCAGAGCCAAGACCGGTACATTAAGCGGCGTAAAGGCGCTAAGCGGGTACGTGGACACGCCATCGGGTCGCCGGCTTGCCTTTTCGGTGGTTTTCAACGGCATCACCGGGCCCAGCGCCCCGTTCAACGAACTCCACGACCGGATGTGCAGAATCCTGGCCGACTGGCCTGATCCCTAGCGGATCCACTTGTCGGTCGCATCGGCGCCGACATGGACCCAGCGACTCGCTGCTGTCGAGTTGCGTGATTCTGGCAGTATGCGGCGCCCGCCTCTTCGAAGCCGGACGGCTTTATCCCCCGATCGTCCGGTGTAAGCTGGTGTGATGCCCGGTCGTCTGAGCCAAGGTCGCAGGGCCATTGTCGTCGAACTGGCCGTCAACGGCAGCTTGGCGTTCGTCAAGCTGTTAGCCGGACTGGCGGGTCACTCCTACGCCCTCGTCGCCGACGCCGTCGAGTCGTTCTCGGATATGATTAGCTCGGTGGTGGTTTGGGGCGGTCTGTCCCTGGCCTCGAAACCACCGGACGCCGACCACCCCTATGGCCACGGCCGAGCCGAGCCGCTGGCCGCCCTGGCCGTGGCCATGATCTTGGCTGGAGCTGCATGCGGCATCGCCCTGCAAGCGATCCGCGAGATCCAAACGCCGCACCACAGCCCGGCGGGGTTTACGCTTTTCGTGCTTCTGGGGGTCGTGGCGGTGAAGGAGGTGTTGTACCGGTACGTCTCGCGTACGGGGTCACGCATTGACAGTACGGCCATGCTCGCCGGTGCATGGCACCACCGTGGTGACGCGTTGACCTCCCTGGCGGCGGCAGTGGGCATCACCATCGCCTTGATTGGCGGCCCGGGGTATGCGAGCGCCGACGACTGGGCGGCGTTGGCGGCTTGCCTGGTGATCGTGGTCAACGGAGCACGGTTCGCTCGCGTTGCGATCAACGAACTGATGGACACGGCCCCGGGTAGGGATCGATTCGGATCGATCCGTGAAGCGGCGTTGACCGTTGATGACGCCCTTTCGGTTGAGAAGATCCTGGTTCGCAAGCTCGGGCCGACCTATTACGTCGATCTTCACCTGGGCGTCAATCCCGGCGCCACCGTCCGCCGGGCGCATGGCGTGGCTCATGCGGTGAAGGACTCGATCATTCGGCGTCACCCTGAAATCGCCGACGTTCTAGTGCATATCGAACCTCACGACCCTAACGGTTGAGACCAGTGCTTCGTTACACCTCGAAGGGAGAACGACAGGTACAGAACGGGTGCCACCAGTGGCACCCATCATTCGACGAGTCACAGAACACTAGCTCGGATACCGGGGTTGACGCGGGGAGACGGATGATCGGCGGCGACGTGAAGAGGGCCGCGTCTGCAGGTCGGAGGCTCGCACGATTGAGCGTCACGGGCGGGGGATGGCTCCAAATCCCTGCGCATCTGAGTCCAGACACCCACGGATTGCGATCCGTGGGGCTGGGGTGGAAGCTCACCAACTGTTCCGCGGCGCCAGAGGTAGTCACGCCGTCGTTCGCCGCTATAATCACCAGGCACGTATGGAACAGGACATCGACCGCATCCTGATCCACCGGGACCAGCTCGCAGTTCGGGTGCGCGAACTCGGCGCAGAAATCGCCCAGTCGTACGACGACCGAGACACCCGCCTGACCCTGGTCACCATCCTGTCCGGAGCCATCATTTTCCTGGCCGATCTGATCCGCGAACTGCCGATGAAAATGCATATCGGACTGATCACCGTGAGCAGCTACCGTGGGGCTACCACCGGGTCGCTAGAGCCCCAGTTGCTCCGCGAACTGGATCACGATGTCAGCGGGCGCGACGTGCTGGTGATCGATGACATCCTGGACACGGGCAAGACGCTCCGCCTGGTGCATCGGATACTCGCCGACCAAGGGCCCCGGAGCATCAAGACGGCGGTTCTGCTTCGCAAGACCGCCAAAGCCCCGGCGGATGTAAGGGTGGATTTCGTGGGATTCGACATCGCCGATGAGTTCGTCGTGGGCTATGGGCTTGACTATGACAACCATTATCGCAACTACCCGCACATCGCGGTGCTCAAGCCGGAACTCTACTAGGTAGGACAGCCATGGCTGGAACCCTGCAACCGCCCCAAATCAGCAGCACCGGGTCCGAGGCGACGAGCGTCGATCAGGCTTGGCCGCACGAACTGATGAAGCTCCCGGTGAATCTGGACGGGGGCGAGGTGGTGATCCTAGCCATCAAACCCTCGGCGTGGTTCGTCCTCTATGATGCTGCCCGATGGCTGGTGTTGGCCTTCTTCGTCGCGGGGACATCCGGGTGGGTGAGCAATGCGGTGAGCTGGGCGTCGGCGCCCCTGCTCATTCAGTTCGCCTCGGCAGCAGCCACGCTTCGCCTCGGCATAGCGGTCCTACGATGGGTGTCACGTTTCTACGTCCTAACCGATCGACGGGTTATGCGAATCCGCGGCGTGTGGAAGGTAGACTTGTTTGCCTGCCCGCTGCTCAGCATTCGCACGACGAGACTGGAGGCCGAGCCGCACGAACGCCTGGTCGGCCTGGGAACCTTGCGATTCAATGTCGATCCACCGCCGGACGCGGACGGTTCCTGGTACTCGATCCGCCATCCGGAAGCGGTGCATGCCGAGGTCCGCCGAGCGATCAAGCGGGCCATCGACTTCCAACCGCACATCTGAATCCCTCATCCCCCCACTCCACGTTTGCGGCCGCCTAGTGACCCTGCTACTGTAACGACGCGGAATTGGCGCCGCTTTGGGCGAACCGAGCCGCGACCGTAAGGGAGCGGTTGGAAGTGAGTCGCAGTGTCCGCTCCCTCACGGTCGCGGCTCGGAAAAACCTATATTGGTAGAAGACACCGACGTTTGACTGAGACACCGCACGAGTCACCGAACACAAAACATGGCTGAGACGGATCACCTTAAACAACAGCGGCTCAACAAGCTGGAACGCCTACGCAACGCGGGGGTGGATCCCTATGGCCGACGTCTGGACCGCGTGGAAGCCATCGCCGACGTTCGCCGCCGCGCTGAGGCCCTCGATTTATCTGCCGGGGACGTGTCCACCGAGGCCAAGGCTCGCCTGGCGGGTCGGATCGTTCTGCTGCGCAAAATGGGCAAGCTGGTCTTCCTGACCATTCGCGATGGGACGGGAGACTTTCAATTCGGGCTCAATCGAGCGGATCTGACCGAACAGTGGGAAGTGGTCAAGTGCCTGGACCTCGGCGACATCATCTCGGCCGACGGGCGACTGGGGAAGACTCGCACCGGTGAACTGACCCTCTGGGCCGACGAACTTCGCATGTTGTGCAAGTCGCTCAAGGCCCCACCGGAAAAGTGGCACGGGCTGACCGACGTGGAGCTTCGCTACCGCCAACGATATGTCGATCTGTTCTCCAATCCCGAGGTACGTGACGTCTTCCTCGATCGCGGCAGGATCATCCAGGCTATCCGAAACTACCTGCTCGACCTGAACTTCGTGGAGGTGGAGACTCCGGTGCTGCAACCCATCTACGGCGGTGCGGCGGCGCGTCCATTCACCACCCACCACAACACGTTGGATGTGGATCTTTACTTG
>JADFPW010000137.1 GCA_022562105.1 Planctomycetota bacterium | reverse complement strand
ATGGCGGAGAAATAGAGGTCGTAGTCTCGGAAGTACAGATCTTCACGGATGGTCGCGGTCCACGCGTCTGGATTGACCTGCTCCTCGTCGTCCGGCTGTGGGCGGTTGGACGCGAAATACAGGCCATCACCATCGGGTGTGACCGCTGGGCCGTATTCGTTGAACTCCGAATTGACCGCCGGCCCCAGGTTGATCGCCGGACGCCAGCCGGTTGGGCCTCGATGCGAAACCCAAAGATCGTAACCCCCCGTACCGCCCGGGCGGTTGCTGTAGAAATACAGAGCCCTGCCGTCCGCCGTTGGTTCGGGACCCAAATCGTCATATTCGGAGTTGATCGAATCGAGCAGCGTTGGATCCGTCCATCCATCGACCGTGCGGGTGGATACGTAGATGTCGGCGTTTTCACCGGCCTTGCCGCGAACGAAGTACAGCGACAGTCCGTCCCAACTCAAGCGCGGCTCGTAGTCGTCCTGGTCGGCGCTGAGAATCTCCTCGGCTAGTACAATAGGAGGCTGCCAGAGGATGTCCCGCGTCAAAGCGGTGGCTACCGGCTGACGAATCGTCTCCCCGTCGGAAAGGAAAGTGTGGTTTGTCGGGCTGAGTTGCCAGGCGATGAGGCCGATGGCGACGGGAACCGCCGCGGCTAGACACAATAGCAAGCCCTTGACGGAGCGGCTCATGGGGAGGTCTTTCGCAACTGCAGGCCGATGGCGCTACTCCTCCAACACGGTATCCAGGTAGGGTTGCTGAATGCCGGCGCTCTTGCAAATGTCGAGCACCCGGACAATGTTAACGTACGCGGTCCCTCGGTCGCCTCGTAAGGTGACCTTCTGCTCCGGGTTGGCTTGGACCGCGTCGCTCACCAGGCGTTGCAAGTCCTCTGCCTCCGTTACTTGACCGGCGAGTATGATCTGACCCTCTCGATCGACGTTGACGATGATCTCGCGCAGCGACATGCTGATCGGCGTGGCTGACGCAGCGAATGGCAGTGCGATCTGCATCTCGCGCTCGGTCTGATGAAACGTGGTGGCCACCAGAAAGAAAATGAGCAGTAAGAACACCATATCCACCAACGGGGTCAGTTCAATGGAAACAGTTCGAAGCGAGGAGTCGGACGATTTCAGTAGCATGGGTGGGTCAACCTCAAGCAGGGGCCAATGCAGCTGCGCCGGCGGACTCCGGCGGAGATTCCGGCTGGTCGACGGGCTTCGATTTCGACGGCGCGGGCTCGGGTGGCTCCACAACCGTCAGGCCCAGGGCGTACTCCTCCACAAACTCGACCGAGATCCGATCCATCTCGCTGACCAGCGCATCAATCTTCGACGAGATCCAATGAAATAGCATGAGCGCTGGAATAGCCACCATAAGGCCCGACGCGGTCGTGATCATGGCTTCGTAGATCCCTTCGGCTAGAACCTCTGTGCGGCCCAGTGATTCGCTGGAATTGGCGACGGTTCTGAACGCGGCAATCATGCCCATGATCGTACCCAGCAACCCCAACAACGGAGTGACGGAAGCGATCACCGACAGAATGCGCAGATATTTTCGCAGCTTGAGCACCTCGCGTTCGCCGGCGTCTTGGATATGCCGTTCCAGGAGTTCGATCGGCTGACTTAGACGCTTGATGCCGGCGGCGCACACCGCGGCGATGGGGCTGCCGTTGCTCGTGCAATACTCGATCGCCTTCCGCCGCCGACCGGTGTCGTAGGGATCGTCCCGCAGCACGCCTTTGAGCCCCGGCACGAACTCCGGCGGAATGACTTTGCGTCGACGCAGGCTTAAGAGCCGTTCGATGAAGACGGCCAGGGCGACGAAGGAGCAGAGTATGATGGGGACCATGACGGGTCCGCCTTTGACGACGAAATCCCACACCGAGTCGAGCTTGGCTGCCTCGACCGCCGCATCAGCGGTGGTCTGTCCCAAGATCAGGAGATTGCAATAGAGAGGATATTCACGCATTAATGTTGCTCCTGCAGTTATCAGAGCCGCGACCGTAGCGGAGCGGTTTCCTTCGACCGATCAATCACGCCACGGAACCGCTCCCTCACGGTCGCGGCTCGGTTTGTCTGCACGATTCAGAAACATAGAACTACCGTCCGGGCAGTACGCCGGGACTAATGGCGGCCAGTCGCTGGGTGGCCTGCTTGGACCACGCGGTCTGCCGGTAACGCTCCGCCACCTGGCTGAACTGCTGGTGGGCTTCACTCAGCTTGCCCATGGCCTCGAAACAGCGGCCTGCTTCGTATAGGGCGGCCGCACTCCACTCAGGATAACTGTACAGAATATCGACTTTCAACAGCTCGGCGACGGCCGACTCATATTCTTTCCGGGCGAACAGACACTCGCCGATCTGAAACTGGGCCCGTGCCGCCGTTGGACCTTGGTGGCGATCCACAACCTTTCGATAGGAAACGAGCGCTTCATCCGGTCGGCCCTGGTTTTCACGAGCCCAGCCGACTCCGAACTGGGCCTGATACCAGGAGTCACTGTCCCCGTAACGTTCCAGGTAGGTGGTGAATGTCTGTTCGCTCTGCGACCAGCGCTGTAGAGAGGCCAAGCATTCCCCCAATCGCAACATCGCCGCCGAGCAGCTCGCATCAGACGGAAACTCATCAATCAGCCGCTTCAACACTTTGACGGCCGGCTTGTGGCGCCCGATCTTGGCCAAGGAGTCTCCACAGAAGTAGCAGGCCGACGCGGTGAGGCTGGACGTCGGAAAGTCGCCAAGCAGTCGTTGTAGAAGCTCGGCGGTCTTCTGGAAACCTCCCAGCTCATACTCACAAATGGCCAATCGATAGATGGCTTGCTGGCGCACGGACTCGGGTACACTCCCCCGGCCGTCCACCACGCGCTGGAGCCGCGGGATCGCCTCCGAACAGCGACCCGCGTCGGCCTCGATGCCGGCCAGTTCCAGCAGGGCGTAGACGTTGGCCGTCGCCGATCCGTCAAGATCCAGCAGAGCGCGATAGACCCGGGCCGCGTCATCGGATTTGCCCAGCGCTTGCAAACACCACGCCTTCTCGTACATCACGGTCGAGCGCAACGACGGAGTCAGCTCATTGATATACTCGCGCTGGACCGTTTCGATGGTCGACAGCGCTTGGACATACTTGTTCTGGCGCGATCGAGCCACGACAAGATGGGCGGTTACTTCGGCGGCATACTTGCTCCTGGGTTTCCTGCGGAGAAACTCGGCCAGGACGGGTTCGGCCTCAGCAAACTGCTGGGCCCCCATCAGGGCCATCCCACGTTGACGCAGGACATCGATCTTGTCTGTGCCGTCCGCGGCGCCATCCAAAACCTTCTCAAAGAGTTCAGCCGCCTCGGCATAGTCGCCTCGTTGTGTCGCCGCCGACCCCAGGTGGTTCAGGGCAAACGACGTGAAGCGAGACTCACCGTCGTGCTCCAACACCCAGCGAAAGCCCGCGTCCGCCTCATCGACCCGGTTCAGGGCCATCAGCGATTGAGCCCGCTCGAAAGCGGCGTGCACACGGTGGGGACTGTTGGCATGATCCTTGATGAGCCGATCGTACTGGGCGATCGCGTCGTCGTATCGGCCTTGGCGTTGCAGGGCCAATCCCAGTTTCAACAACACGTCGTCCAGCGCCCCGCCGTCTTTCGCCGCATTCACGTAGGCGCGTAGATGCGCGACTGCATCCTTCCACTCGCTGCGTTCAAACGCGATCTGTCCCAGGGCGAGCAACACGGGCTGATAAGTCTCATCACGTCGAGCAACGGGGACGAGATCCTTTAGCAGAGGCAGCGCGTCATCAAAACGCTCGAGACGGTATAGGGACATTCCCAGACGGAACGCTGCCTGCTGTGTCTGATTGCTCGACGGGTAAGTGTCCAGAAACCCGCCAAAACCAACGGCCGCCTTGTCGAAACGTTCAGCGAGAAAACCATTCTCGGCCGCGAGGAAAGCCATGTCTGCGGCCAGAGGGTGCTTCTCGAAGCGCTCGGCGAAGCTGCGGCAGAGAGCCACGCTGACATCAAAGCGATGGCGCCGATGCTCCAGGGTGGCGAGCAGATGGAGAGCATCGGCGGCCATCGTGTGATCCGGATACCGCGAGCGAAATTCCCCCAAGGCCTGTGCAGCGGCGTCATCCCGCCCTGCCCGAGCCAGGGCCACGGCGCGATCGTAAACGAACTCCGCACCCAGATCGCTCTCGGGAAACTCGGACTCGGCGCCCTCCAGACGTTGGGCTGCGGCCGCAAAGTGCCCTTCTCGGAGCTCGCATTTGGCCAGCCAGTATTCTGCCTGGTCACCCAATCCGCTCTCGGTGCGGTTGATTTGGTCGAATACTCGCAGGGCAAGGTCGTACCTGCCCTGCTCGAACCAGACTCGACCGCGCTGCAATCGAGCGGCGTCGAGATGGGGGCTGTTCGGATAGTCGCGAATGAAACGATCCAGCAGTTTGCCCGCTTCGTCGGCACGATCCTCGTTTCGCAGAACGGTTGCCAATCCCAACAAGGCGTCGGGCAGCAGCTCCTCGATTCCCGCGTCGATCACCCTACGATACCATCGTGCCGCCTTGGGCAACGAACTGTTGTTGTGATGACATTGAGCAGCGAGCAGCGAGGCCTGCTGGGCCAGCGACCCCTGGGGCTTGTCGGCGATCAGTCGCTCGAATCGATCGGCAGCGCCGGCGTAGTCGGCCTGGTTCATTTGGGCGAATGCGTGGAAGAACCGCACCCGCTGAGCTTGAGCACTGCTCGGCCATCGTGATCCAAACGCCTCGCATTCGGTTATCACGTCGGCGTAGCGACCGATTGCAGAGAGCGATTCAATGAGCAGGGCTGCGGCGTCATCGGCCAGATCGTGCTTCTTGTGGCGACCTACGATCATCTCGAGCGGGGCGATGGCTTTATCCGCGGCGCCGTCCAATAGGTAGGCTTGTCCCAGCATGGTGCCCACTTCCGCGGCGTAGACGAACTCCCGCGTCGCGTGGAGACGAGTCAGCTCCTCGATCGCAGCCTGGTACTTCTGTGTACGGAACAAACAAACGCCCAGGCCGTAACGGGCGATCGGTGCTTTCTCATGATCGGGGTGTTCATCGAGGAACTTCCGGTACTCCGCTGCCGCCAGGCTGTGCAGGCCTCGATTGAGCAGTCCGTTACCCGTCCGGTAGGCCCGAAGTTCGGCTTGGTCGTCGGTGGGTTCAGCCTTGACGGCGCGGGAGGCGACCATGGTGGCCAGAAAGCCGATCGTCCCCCAGACCAGCAAGGCACGGTATCGGGCGCGATGTCTCATCCTGTGATCTCCTGGCGTTGGAGTGGTCGTCGCGATTCGACTGCCGTCCGCCGGGCGTCGCGAACACCGAATGCGGACATACCTTCCACCATCGAGCCGCAACTCGACCGTCCGGACAGACGGCTTTGCCCATCCACGAGGGCGAACTGGATCGGCTATTGTTCGCTCCAGCCGGTGCGCTGGGTAGTTTTAGATATCTCTCGATCGATGGCGTTCGACAGTTACGTCAGCCAAGCGGATCAACGGAACTACCGACCGCCCGAATCGGCTGGCACCTCTGCGACGTCCGTCACCTCGGGCGGAGTTTCGTCCTCGAATCCGTTGGCCAAGCCCATGAGTACCTCGGCCACCGCCGGGGCGGCCTCGTCCCCGATCCACTTGTACAGGGATGCCACGGCCTCTTCGTCGACTTGGGGCACTACGTCATCCATCGCATCGACCAGGGCGAGCTCATGCTCGATCGCTCGATACGCGTCGAAGGTCGCGTACTCGCCACGATTGCGGAACTCCGCCGCCGCTCTGAGAATGCTCACCGTCTCGTCCAAGTCATACAGTTGCTCTTCCAGGTTCCGGGCTTGGGTGCGGAGGCCGTCGGCTTCGATGTACATGGCTTCGGCCCGTGTCTCTGTATCGACCGCCGCCGTATTGCGCTGATCGGCTTCGGTATAAAGCGAGTCTGAACTACTGCTGAGGGAGTCGGCCTGTTGCCCGAGGACTTCGGCGAGTTTCCGCATGGTCTCTACTCGGCGCTGGTAGGCCCGCACAGCCCCGTCACTGCGGTACTCGTCCTCAGCTTCTTCTTCCAGCTCCTCCGCCTCGTCCTCGATGGACTCGACGCGTTGGCGCAGGCGTTCGGCTGCTTCTTGCAGCGCCTCGGCTTGCTCTTGCAGCGCCTCGGCCTGTTCCCGGATCATTTCCGCCTCGCGCTGGAAATCCCGGACGCGCGAGCTAGTCGAACGGGCCCGATTCCTGGTCTCATCCGCGAGAGCACGGATCCTGCTCCGAGCGCGATCAGCCTCGGCCCGGGCACGACTCTCGACCTCACGCCGCCAAACGTGGTCTTTCTCCGTTGCTTCTCTCACCTCCCGTTCAAAGAGATCGCGAGCCCCGCGGCGGGTTCTGCCTTCAGATCGTCCGTCGTTACCGGGATCGATCAATTTGACGAACGCGGCGAAGGTATCCTGATCGTTGTTGTCTCCCTTTACTTGGATGTCTTCACGGCCGGGAACGACCCAAATCGGAACGTCGGATCGGACCATGAGGGCGGTGAGCGCCTTCAACTTGCCCTCGGGCAGCCGGTAGGACTCCTGCCGTTCCTGCGCATTGATCATGTTCACGAAGCGGGCGAAGACCTCGTGCTGGGCGGGTGTGGCATCCACGTCCAAGCGATCGGACCGCGGTGATACCAAGATGGGCACATCCTGACGGACCATTAGTTCGGTAAGGGCAGCGAGCTTGCCGTCCGGCAGCTTGTAGGAACGCGTCACTGTCTCGCCGTCATCGGAACCGCCCCCCAGGGCAAACACGAATGGGGCCAACGGGGCAGTCGGAACGCCGGCGGTGAATCCCACCGGCGAGCCCACCGCACGTCCGACCCTTCCTCTGGAAACTAGCGGGGTATACCGTTCCGCGGCGGTTGTAAATTGTTTGATAGCTGTGCTAAAAGCACCACTCGTCGAATAGACGAGATTCGAACAGCAGGGGGACGACACCTTCGCGCCGGCGCGGACGCCCTGGCCGCACGATTTGCAATCGCCTGACTTGCAGTACTTGCAACCTTCACCGCCGACTACGGAGTATCCACGACCGCCTGACGCCTCGCCTTTCTGGGCCAAATGGGCCTCAAACGACGAAAGGGCCCTCGTCGCAGCGGGCACCTCAGCCAAAGTCGGTGCGATCACCGCGTAGGGTGCAACCGCGGCCGATGGGGCTGTCACGACAACCGGTGCGGACACCCACGGCGCCGACGCCGTCTTGTTCTTCTGTTTGGCGGGCGGGCAGGATTGCGCGGGGAGTGCAATCCAAGCCACCACCGCCAGGGACAGCCCCAGTGCGATGCCGTTTGCGGATGCTCTCGGCCTCTTGGATTCAGTCATCACCATGGTCAGTCTCCTGGCAAATTGTCTGGCACGTCCGTTCACCACGCCGATTCCCAAGACGGGAGCGGCGGGATAATTCACAGTTACATACTCACGTGTTCTCAGCAGGGCTTGGGCGTACGAGCGCCGGCCTCGCGGCATCAGCCACGTCACCCATGCATCGCACGAGAGATCCGCCTCGGCGTGAAGTCGACGACGAATCAGCCACACCAGTGGGTTCCACCAATACAGCAGACCGATCAGCGATTCGATCCAACACACCCAATGATCTCTGCGCCGCAAATGGGCCAACTCGTGATACACCACCGCCTGGCGGCCAACCTTATCTAACTCGCCCCAGAGCCCCGCGGGCAGGATCAAGCGGCTCCCCCAGCCGCACCACACCATGGGCGAGACCTGATCGTCGGTCATCACCGTGTGGGGTACTTTGCGAACGCCCAACTCAGACGCGCAGGCGGCCACGACGCGTTGTACCGACGGCGGCGCACGAAGCGCCGTACGCAGGCGTCGCCGGAACCGACATGCAGACACGATTTGGCCCAGGACCAACGCCATGGTTCCTCCCAGCCAGACAGTCAGCGGTACAGGTGGGAGGTTGGCAAGCGCCACACCGACGGCCTGGACTGCTGACCACCAGCGGTGCCCGGCGCTGTCACTGGTCGCACCCGTATCGGCCTGTAGTCGTGGCTCCTCGCCGGGCTCCGGGACGTTGGGTCCGGGTTTCAATCTACTTGGTGTTCTCGAAGCTGAAATCCCGCCCGCGGCCACCAGAACTGGCGGATCGGCATCCTGAGGCTCCGAATCATTGACCGTTGTGCCCTGTTGCTGACCGGAGGGATCTCCTTCGACTGATCGAGTCACATGATGAACCGATTCTGGGACCAATGTGGGACCGACCTTCCAGTCGGTCTCTTGTTCGTGGCTGGTCAGCGCCCCGGTCTTCGCCGTGGATCTTCCGGAGCGGATCGGAACCGAAACGGTGATCGGAGCTTCCTGTCGTAGCGCCAACAGGCGATCCGCCGATTGGCGCCCACCGGGGCTTCGGCGCGACAGCGTGCGTCTGTCCGATCGGTCTTGGCTGGCTAGTTTGGACGGGCCGGCGGAATCTGGGTGTGCCAGGGCCGAATTCGGTGTTGCTGGGATTACGTCCGACGCGCCCACCGGGTGATCGAGAGTCGGGGTGTGCCGCGGGCGAGTCGTGCGCCCCGCGAGCTTTGCGTCCCCGTCGTGTTGATCTTCCTCGGGCTGTTGAACCGCTGCCGGCGTTGTGCTATCCGTAGGGGTAGCAAAGGCCGGCCCCGCCGGTGCTGCGTCGCCTGCCACCAAGCGTCGATCAGGGAAATGAAGGGTCTGAAGAGATGGCAGGCGCCACGATGGTAGCACCGGCGGAGCCACCAGTCGAAGCAGGACGATCAACCAGAGCACGTGTCGCGTGGCGGGTCGGCAAGTGACCCAGCGGCAAATCAAGGCGACGATAAGGGCCAGTGGAATCGCCGCCAGGGCGTTCTGCCACAGCACGTCGATGATGGGGGCGACCCAAGACGGCATTCCCATGCCTCCAGCCGGCGTCCGACTACTTCTTCTTTGCGTCTAAACGCTCGATCAGCGCTTGTAGTTCCGCGATCTCGCTGCCCGATAGTTTCCCCTGCCGAACCAACTGCAGCACCAGCGGCCCGGGCGCCCCGTCGTAGAGCTGATGCACCAAGCTTCGCAATCGGGACTTCTGCACCCGGTCGCGCGATAGCTTTGGTTTATAAATGTAGGCTACGTCCGACTTGTCGCTGCCGACGAAGCCCTTCTGCTCCAATCGCGTCAGGAAGGTCAGCACGGTGGTGTAAGCCACCTGGCGACCCTGACGGTGAAGGATGTTCATCACCTCGCGGACCGTGGCCGGCCCTTCGTCCCACAGCACCCGCAGCACCTCGAGTTCCGCACTGCCCAAATCGTATTTGCGTTCAGCCATGATTGATTCCACCGTCGGCCCCCGTCTACTACAACGGTCGTTGGAAGCCTACTACATGAGTCGGAGGCCGTCAAGGCGAAACTTGCGGGCCGTACAAGATCCTACATTCGGCGCGCCGCAAACGGCTTCGCCCGCCAGCCTGCGTTGCCCGTGACGCTGTCGATGATGGCCTCACCGCCGCGGCTGGTGCTCTGGACCAGCAGCTCGCCGGAGACGATGGACGCATCGGCCAGCCCGACGATGCCCGGAGTCAGCGACGGCCGGGCGGTGCCGTCCTGGACGCCGAAGTCGTCGAACTTCACGTTGGTGGCTGTGGAGAAGAGGCCGCTCTGACCGGTGGAGAAGTCGGTGCTGGAGTCGTAGCTGAAGGCGGCTTGACCCAGCAGGGTGACATCGACGTGCTTTTGCTTGCGGTAGAAGCCCAGCGTGTACTGGGTGTTGTCGTTGATGGTCACGCTGGCGCTGGCCAGCACGGATCCGGGTAACCTGGAGTCTCACTAACGACTAAAGGCGCTCTGACCCCAATCTGGCCCTGGGTGTTGTCGTTGATGGTGACGGTGGCGCCGGCCAACACGCCGCCGGGCGAGCCACCGGTCACCTTGCGCAGCTCGATCTTGCCGGTGCTGCGGTTGATGATGACGATGGTGTAGTTGTTGGTGCCGTCGTGGGCGAAGGCCAGACCCGCCTTGGCCGTCGAGGAGCCGCTGGGGAAGGTGATCTTGACCCTGGTGTTGACGATGTCCAGGGCCGGGCTGGCCAACAGCAGGGCGACGCTGCTGGTCAGGCTGTCCACGTTCACCTGGTTGGAGGAGATGCTCCAGGTGCCCTTGTCCGCCGCTCGCCCGTCGTAGAAAAGTAGTAACTGTCCTGACTTCTCCGAATCAATTGCAAACAATCAGTGATGTCCCCTTTTCTTCTTCAGGTCGTTGCGCGTGTCGTTGCCGTACTGCCCGCCGGCCTCGTCATGGACCCGGCGGACGAAACGCGATAGGAGGTCACAAAAATCTTCCTGACACCTTATCTGCCTTCCTTATCTGCCTTTGACCGCGTGGATGACCGTGGTGGAGTTGCCGTTGAGCTTGATACCCCCGCCGGTGCTGAAGTTGCCCAGGATGTCCATGTTCAGCCCCTCAGCCACATCGGACAATTGGACCACGTCGCTGGAGTCCAGGATGCCGGTCTTGAAGTCGGTCAGCCGGTCGAGGTTGTCGTAGGTGGCTGAGTGGCTGGCCGCCTTGTAGAGGGCGTGCTCGATGGACAGCCGGTTGGAGTTGCGGTCGTAGGTGTACAAATAATCAGTGATGTCCCCTTTTCTTCCTCCCCTTTTCTTCCTCTTTTCTTCCTTTTATTTGACCCCGGGTTCGCGTCCGCAAGGCCAGCCGCCCGC
>JADFPW010000136.1 GCA_022562105.1 Planctomycetota bacterium | reverse complement strand
GGGTGGTCGTCCATGCAGATCATGAGCGCCCCGGTGTTCTGTGGGTCCACGTTTGTCGCCGCGGTGCAGGTCGAGCGAACGATCAAGTCGGGCGATAACCAAGCCAATGCGTCCCGCGAACTCGATTCCGGCGATATGCTCCTGCTCGACTCCCTGGCCACGTTTTGCGGCGACCTGATTGGCAATTTGCGCCTCACCGAGGCGATTCGCCAGGCCTCCGTCGATACCGTCCGGGCCCTGGTCAGCGCCGTCGATCAGAAGGACACCTACACGTCGGGACATTCCAATCGCGTCGGCTACTATTCGGGCCTCCTCGGTCGAGAGTTGGGTCTGGATGAAGAAACGCTCCAGAACCTCAACTGGTCGGCGTTGTTGCACGACGTGGGCAAGATCGGAATCCGAGACGACGTGCTCAAGAAGGCGGGACCGCTGACCGGCGACGAGTTCAAGCACATTCAGGAACACCCCCGACGCGGGTACGAAGTCGTCCGTCAGATCCCGCATTTCTCCATCGCCCTGGACGGCGTGCTCCACCATCACGAACACTTCGACGGCCGGGGTTATCCCGATGGGCTGGCCGGTACGGACATCCCGCTTCAAGCACGCATCATCCAAATTGCAGACATATTCGACGCCTTGACCACCTCCCGAGCCTACCGCGACGCATTCAGTTGGACCAAAGCGCTGTCCATCCTGCGAGAAGAATCCGGTACCACCGTCGATCCTGATTTGGCCGCCACATTCGAGAAACTTATGCAGCGCCTCTTTGAACGCCGCCCCAGCGCCTTCGACCAGATCGGCAAGGACGAGAGCGTTCCACGGCTGGAGGGCGACCCAGCGCGATGAAGATTGTCGATCGTTCCCGGTGCGCCTGGGCAAATGAGGGAATCTCGTCGTGAAAATAGATCGTCAGGAGATTGGAACGGTCCACGTACTCGTCCCCCAGGGGGCGTTGGTGGATGACGATGCCGGCGAGTTTGCCGACGTTCTAGAGAAGATGTTAACCCCGGGCGACTCGCCCGGGGCAAACGTGCGCTTGGTGCTGTCGTTGAGCGAGGTGCCCTACCTGGACAGCCGGGCGCTGGAAGCGCTGCTGGACTGTTCGGATGCCCTCCGGGCGCGGAGCGCTCCGCTGAAGCTCGCCGCGGTCTCTCCAACCTGCCGGGAGATCATGCAGTTGACCGGTTTGGCGGATCGATTTCAGTTTTTCGAGCAGGTTCAGGATGCAGTCCGGAGCTTCCTCTAGTCCGCCTGCGGGCGGATCGCTGGGATCAGTACCGCGACCGTCAGGGAGCGGCCCCAGGGCACCGCGGCGGACGCGGTACGCCCGTGGATCGGGCAAGGGCCGCTCGCTCACGCTCGCGGTACTGATCGGCGGGCCCGCCGGGGCCGCAATCGGAAATCGGGAATCGACAATGGAAGGGTTCCAGAGGTGATCGTTACTACGGCCATTCGACTCGGCGAGCAGCTTGTCGCCGACGGCTTGATCTCGCAAGAGCAGCTGGAAGAGGCCCTGAGCAAACAGGAGTCCAAGGGTGGGCGGCTCGGCGCCAACCTGGTCGATATGGGCGCCCTGTCGTCGGTGGCCCTGGTCAACACGCTGGCCTGCCGGCTGAATGTTCCGGGCTGCGTCCTGAGGCACGGCTTGATCGATCCCAAAGTCGCCAAGTGCATCCCGCGCGAAGAGGCCGAACGCCTTCACGTCCTGCCCATGTTCCGGGTCCGCGACGAACTCACCGTGGCCATGACCGAGCCTCAATCGCTGCCCACCATCGATCGCCTGGTGAACCTGACCGGTTGCTCGATACGACCGGTGCTGGCTCTGGAAGATACCATCGGGGAGTTCCAGAAGAAGTATCTTGCCGCAGACGTCACCGTCGATACGTTCCTGGCGACGATCGAGGAAAGTGACGTCCAGATCTCGATGACCGAAGCGGTCGACGAGGGACCGATCACCGACCTGGACAAGATGGTCGACGGCTCTCCGGTGGTGAACCTGGTGAATCTGGCCATCCTCACCGCCTTGCGCGACGGGGCCAGCGACATCCACATCGAACCGGACCGCAAGACCACCCATATCCGCTACCGAATCGACGGGCAACTGAGAGAGATGCTCTCCCCACCGTCGGGGATGCACGCGGCCATCGTCTCTAGGGTGAAGGTCATCGGCCGAATGGACATCTCCGAGAAACGCTTGCCGCAGGAAGGTCGCGTGCATCTAGTCGCCGACGGTCGAGAGGTGGATCTGAGAGTCTCCAGCATTCCCACCATTCTCGGCGAGAAGATCGTGCTTCGCCTGCTGGATAAGGACAACGTGAGTTTTGAGCTCGGCCGGCTGGGGATGCGAGGGGCAGACCAACAGGCCGTCGAGTCGATGCTGCGGAGTCCCTACGGCCTCATCCTGGTGACCGGGCCGACGGGAAGCGGCAAGACCACGACGCTCTACTCGGCTTTGGATCTGCTGCGCGGAGAGACCCGCAACATCGTCACCGTCGAAGATCCCGTCGAGTATCAGCTCGAGCGGATCAATCAGGTTCAGGTCAACGACTCGATCGGTCTCACCTTCGCCCGGTCGCTGCGGTCGATTCTCCGCCAGGATCCCGACATCATCATGGTGGGGGAGATCCGCGACGAGGAAACCGCCCGGGTGGCCGTGCAATCCGCCCTGACCGGCCACCTGGTATTGTCCACCCTGCACACCAACGACTGCCCCAGCAGCGTGGTGCGCCTGCTCGATATGGGCGTCGAACCGTACTTGATTGCGTCCTCCCTGCTCGGCTTCGTCGCCCAGCGGCTGGCCCGCACCATCTGCTCGGCGTGCAAGACATCGTACTATCCGCTGCCCGAATTGCTCGAGATGGTCGGATGGGGTCACCGAACCAACGAGCTGTTTCAGAAAGGCGAAGGCTGCCGCGCCTGTCACAACACCGGCTTCAAGGGCCGCGTGGGTATCTATGAGGTCATGGTCCTGGACGCCGAACTCAAACGCCTAATAAGAGAGCGAGCCAACGAAACCGACCTGCGAGTCTACCTGGCACAAACGGGGTGGCGCGGGTTGCGAGAAAAAGCACTCGACGTGGTGGATCGCGGGGAATCCACGCTCGAGGAGGTGCTCCGAGTCAGTCGGGCTGACCCCGTGGGAGCATGCAATCCTGCAGGCCTCCAGGGCGACGACGACGCCCTAACCAAACTCGACCCACTCACTGAGACGTCGGAGGCAGGCTCATGAATCTCGCTTACCAGGCCGTCGACAAGTCCGGTCAGCGCGTCAGCCAGATGATCGAGGCCCCCAACGTGCAGGATGCCATGGCCCGCCTACGTGGCGAGGGGTTGTTCGTCACCCAAATCGAGGAGACAAGGAGTGGCCATCGGATGTCGAGCGCTGCCTCGAGCGGCGCAGCCACCGGGGCGAATACGAAGATGTCGCTCAAGACGCAGGTCCTCTTCACCCGCCAGTTGCACATTCTGTTGGCGTCGGGAAGCGCGATCGTGCCGGCGCTCAAGGCCATCGCCCGGCAGTTCAAGAACCCCGAACACATCGCCCTGGTGAACGGGTGCGTTGAAGACCTCGAAGAAGGGCTCTCCCTGAGCGAAGCGTTGCAGAAGTATCCGCGAGTCTTCAACACCACCTACACGGCGATCGTAGCGGCTGGTGAAGCCTCGGCGAAGCTCCCCCAGATGCTGGAACGTCTAGCCCTCATGCTGACCAAAAGGAAGGCGGTAGCCAACAAGGTTCTGGGGGCCACCGCCTATCCAGCCCTGCTGATGGTCATGAGCGGGTCCATCGTGCTGGTTATGCTCTTTTTCGTCATTCCGCGTTTCGGCGAGATGTTCACCTCGCTGGATGTGCCCTTGCCAGGATCCACCAAGTTCCTGCTGGGACTGGCCGACGTGCTCACCGGCTATTGGTGGATCTTCGCCCTGCTGCCGGCGAGTTTTGCCGGTCTGGTGTACGTGGCGGTCAAGACCGCGGCCGGGCGACAGTGGGTCAGCGACAACCACACGCGAGTGCCCCTTCTCGGCCGGCTCGCTTCACGGCTGATTCAGGGGAGCTTTCTTCGGACCTTCGGATCCCTGGTGGGCTGCCGCGTCGGGGTACTGGAAGCCCTGGAGCTGAGCCGGGGAGTCACCGCTAACCGGTCGTTCCAACTTCTCTTCGACGGACTGGACGAGGCGGTAACTTCAGGCCGAGTCATGAGCGACACGATGGAAGAGTCGGGGCTCTTCGCCCCGTTCATCTGTCAGGCGATTCGCACCGGCGAGGAGTCGGGCACGATCGGTGAGGCCCTGATTTTCAGCGCCGACATCATGGACGAGGAGAATACCGCCCTGATCGAGACGGTGACCAAACTTATCGAACCCGCCGTCCTCATCGTGATGGGCGCCGTGGTCGGCGGGGTCGCCGTGTCGCTCTTTATGCCCATGTTCGACATGACCAGTGCGATTAACTGATGGGTGGCACGGTCTGGTATCCCAGGCCGTGGAGACCGTTGATGCGAAAGAGCGATGCCACAAACAAACCGGTTGCAAACCGGTTCCACAGCCGAGCGCTCACCCCGATCGGTCTGGACTTCGGCGCCACCGCCGTCCGAGCGGTGCAACTGCGCCGGGTCGGCCCGCGCTATTCGGTCGTAGCCGCCGTTGAGCTAGGCCTGCGAAGCGAACGCAACGGCGAACAGCGAAAGGGAAGCCCCCAGGGACTGGCCCGCCGAATCCAGCGGGCCCTGGCCCGACAAGACTTCCGAGGGCGACAGGTGGTTATGGGACTCAGCCCGCCCGACGTGGAGCTCCATCCGCTCGCAATCCCTATCCCACCGCAGGCCGGCGCAGGGATCATTACGGACCCGACCTTGGCGCAGGCGGCCCGGATCGAGGTGCAACGCCTGGCCGGCTTCGAGACCGAACAGGTGGAAACGGACTGGTGGGCCCTGCCGCCCGGCCGAGGAACGGACACCACAGCCATGGGCGTGGCCGCCCGGACCGACCAGGTCATCGAATTGTGCGAAATGTGCCGAGTGATGGGCTATGAATGCCAAAGCATCGACGTGTCGCCGTGCGCCACCGCACGATTCGGGTTCGCCCTCCATCCACCGGCCGACGACCAGGTGTGGGCCGTGCTCGACGTAGGCGCGCGGTCAACACGTTTGGCCATCTGCATCGACGATGTTCCGGTCCTGGCACGGGCGGTGGGCGGAGGAGGACAGGAGTGGACCCAACGAATCGCCGAGACCCTCGAAGTCACGCCGGAATCAGCCGAGGTATTCAAGTGTGACCACGGCATGCAGCTGCCGGGACGAGTCCGCCCGCATAGCTCTACCTCCCCCACCCCGCCGGCCTTAGAGGCCCAGGGAGTGCAATCGCCGGCTGCGGCCACACGCGGTGGATCCGGGCTGGGGGAGCTCCGCGACCAGACCCCGTCGGCCGATTCCGCCGAGACGGGTACTGCCACCCAAGTGCTCACCGAAGTCGCATGCATGATCTACAGCGTCCTAAAACCCAATCTGGACATCTTGACCCGAGAAATTGAACGCAGCTACGCCTACGTGCTCCAAAGCTATCCCAATCGATGCGCCGGACCGCTGTTGCTGCTCGGGGCCGGCGCGGCGATGAAAAACCTCGATCGCTTTCTGAGCGACCGGCTGGGCATCCGCATCACCGACGCGGAGACGTTCCGGTCCGAAGATCGCATCAACTTCTCTATCGCGGGTACGGAGCGTCTGGGATCGCTGGCCTGCGCTATCGGACTGGCCATCGGTTCCTGAGGACTCATGAACGAGAGTGCGGTGAATTGGTACGCAACACGGGCGTCGCGAGCACCCATCGCCCCACGGGAACGCTGTCAAACGAACAGGACCGAACGCTCATGATCGCTGTCAATCTGATGCCCACCGCCGTGCGCTTACGCCAAACTTGCAGGCGACATCTGCGCCGTTGGTTGGCCGTCGTTGCCTGCTCGGCGGTTGTGGGGGCCGTTCCGGTGAGCATGGAGCTTGTTCAACGTCACCAGTTGGGCAATCTCAAGCAAGAACAAACCGCACTCGGACAGGAAATGGCCTCCACGCAAGAGGCCCTCCAACTCGCCGGCGCCAATACCCGGAAATACGCGGACCAAATTGTCCAGGCGAACGCCCTGCGCACCAAGCGCTCTTGGGCCGGCATGCTGAACATGATCGGTCAAGCCATGCCCCAGCGCGTTTGGCTCTCCTCACTATCCACGAAGCCACCAAGTCCCGGCGCGCCGCGAGCGGGCGGCGAGCAACGACACCGCAACACGCCGCTGAACTCCAACGACCCACCGGAAAACCGGCAGGTCATGCTGAAGGGGCCGCGCGATCTGGAAATCCTTGGGTATGCGGTGGATCATGCCGACCTCTACGCATTCATGACCGCGCTCAAGGAGTGGGGATCGTTCCTGGAGGTGGAGCTGACTAGTTCGGGCAGCGAACCCACGCTCCGTGGCCAGGCCGTACGCTTCACCTTGGACTGTCGCTGGTAGGAGTTGATCGGATGGTGAATCGCTCAGTGTTGGTTGTGGATCTGTGTGGCGGATTGGCGGCGCTCGCTTGTCTGACCGTGGGCGGATGGTACGGTTGGCTCAATCCCGACGCCTCCGGACCGATGCTCGATACCATGCAAGCAACGGTCAATCACCAACAGGCGGAATTGGTTCGGGCCAGGGGACGACTGACCCAACAAGAGGTCATCCTACAGGAAACACGCGCCGAAGCGGAGTCTCGAGGTCAGCTTCCCAGCACCACCGCGTTGGAGAAAGATCTGGGGGCGATCGTGGCCCTAGCCCAGCGCCATAGGCTCACCGTCCAGCAAGTGTCACCGTTGCCCGCCGTGAACTACCCGGGCATCCTCGAACAGCGTTACTCCATTGACGCCCGAGGCTCGTTTGCCGACTGGATCGCCTTCCTTCGCGCATTCGAGGGTGACGAGTTCTGGGTGGACATCACACACGTTCGGCTGGCTTCGGATCGCGCCACCGGGACGACGGAAAGCGCACCAACAGCCCAGATGATCCTTAGCTTCTTCTCCGCCGTGCAGGAGGTGGGTCGCGGAGCAAAGACCTAACGGTCGCGGCTCGGATGTAGAGGAAACAATGTCGCAGAGCAAGAAAATCACATACGGAGCCATCGTCGGCGTCGCCGGGTTGGCCTTCGGGGTGGACCAGTTGCTTCTGGGTGACGCAACGGCGCCGGGTCAGGCCCAGGCAGCTGCGAGCGGAGTCGCCATCGCACCTTCGACGGCAACCGATCAAGCTACGCCCAGGTTGTCCGTGATGGCCACCCCCTTCCCCGCCAAACTGCCCGCTCTCGACGACTCCGACCCGGTGCGCGATCTGTTCTCACTCACCGACGAAGTTCGGACCCTGCTTCTCGGTTCGACGGGCGATGACCCCAACGCGGACTCCCCCGATGGCGGCTCCTCAGCGCGGGGACATGCATATCGGACCGTCGAAGGGTTCACCCAACGACATCGACTGGAAGCGGTGATCGTGTCCAGTTCTCGCGTCGGGGCCGTGGTCGCTGGGGCGTGGATCGAAGTGGGTCAGTCGATCGACGAGTGTCCTCTCCTGCGTATCGAGGGGCGAACGGCGGTGTTCCAGTGCATCGACGGAGAGGCAAAGATTGCCGTCGGCGGCGACGGTCCCCTCAGCCCAACGACCCGCTAAAGACCAGCTAGGGCCAAGACGATACATAGCCGGAAACATAGCCCTGCCAATGTTGGCACTGCTACGACACACGATTCGCCAGAGGTGCCCATAGCCATGAACCGCTCAAAGTCCCGGCATGCATTCAGCTTGGTGGAATTGGTCATCGTCATCGTGATCATCGGTGTGATTGCGGCGATCGCCGTTCCGCGAATCAGCCGCGGTGCCAAAGGGGCGTCCGACGCAGCCATGATTGCCGACTTGGCGACGATGCGGTCCTCGCTGGACCTCTATGCCGCCGAACACGCGGGCCTCTACCCGGGGGCTACCACGTTTGACCCCCAGATGACGACCTTTAGCAACGAAGCCGGCGCGACGGTGGGAACCAGAGACACCACCCATATCTTCGGCCCGTATCTCAAGGCCGTCCCGGGCCTACCGGTGAAGGGAACCGGTACCACGGGTGGCAAAAAGGGCGACAACGGAGTCGCCGCCGCCGACGCCCTCACTATCGGCTGGCTCTACACCGCGGCGACAGGGGTCATTGTGGCCAACACGGGCACCTCGAAAGACGACGAAGGCAAGGCCTACAACACGTATTAGGCTTCCGCCCGATAGCCTGTTCTCCCGAGCTCCGCGGATTCCGTGGGGCCGATACCGCCAATCATGCTGAAACGACTCACGGTCCGCCGTCAGCGGACCGTGAGTCGTTCTTTCATTTCCCCGATCCTTACAACCCCCGACTTCTACCGACGACCGCTTTCCTTACGTCGGATGAAATGACCGTGGGCGAATACGCGCCATCCCGGCGCGCCCGGACAGCTGGGCAGCCCCTCCGCCTGCGGCCGACAGCTCTGATGGCCAGTACCGAATCGTGCACGGTCGCTTAGTTATCGGCCTGGCCGGCTACCTCCATCGGTTGTCGCAACCTCCCTTCGTATCGTACTTTCCACCATAGACTGAGGGGTCGCCACCGACCCGCCGACGGCGGCCATCCGTGCATTCGGCGCGGACGGAACACCAGGCTGCAGCGCCGAGCAGCAGGACATCGCTTATGCCAATGCTCGGATTCAACCCGTTGCCCTTCAGAACCCGTGCCCGCGGGTGTTCGCCCCGACGCGGGCCACAGACGCTGCGCCGGCGGGCATTCACCCTGATCGAGATGGTCGGAACCACCCTTATCCTGGGCATCACTATTACCGGAACCGTGGGTGCCGTCCACGTCATCACCAAGGCCGGCAGTAAGGCCGGGGAACACTCCCAGCAACGGGCCGTCGCCGCCCTGGCCATGAATCGCATGCGGCGCGAGATCGGGCACGCGATTACGGTCACCGGCCTGACTGCCAACCATATTGAATTCACGCATCCCGATATCACCGGTGACGCCACGGACGATGTCATCGCCTACGCTTGGTCCGGTTGGGCTGGTGATCCCTTGACGCGCTCCCTAAACCACGGAACCGACCAGGCACTGATTCCCAGGTGCAACAGCCTGGTCTTCAAGATTGCTACCCGCGATCGCGTGGACAGCGCCCCCGAAATATCCGAGACCGCCGAGTTGCTCATCGCGTCTCACGACATCTACCCGGCGGATTACCCGTACACCGTCGCGCAGTCCCCGGTGAGCTCTTCCAGCTATATGGCAGAAGTGTTTACGCCCAACTACGCGGAGGCGACCTCCGTCCGATTCACGCGTGCGAAACTGTCGATCAAGAAGTCCAGGCTGTCCGTCACCGGTACGCTCTCGGTCGAGATACGCTCGGTTCAGCCCGGCACCAACGATCCGGCAGCCACGGTGCTCGAACAAGTGAACGCCTCGATCGCGGATCTCTCAACCGCGTACCTATGGGAGGAGTTCTGGTTCGATGAGGTCGACCTGACCCTCGGTGAGCCCTTCTCACTCGTAGCGTATACCGACCAATCCTCGACCTACGTACGTTGGGAGACGCACAAACTAGACAGCGGAACACTCGATGATGGTGTCGCCTTCCGCAAGAGCCGGGACGCCGGAACCAGCTGGGACGCGAGCCTGGAACTCGTCCAGGACGTCCGGTTCTACCTGTACGGTGTATTCGAAGTGGTCTCCTCCACCGTCGAGTCCGGAACGCTGGATCTCGTTTATCTCCACGTCGAGTCCCTGGCGGGGGACGCGCTGTTCGTTCTCGATGGA
Source organism: Planctomycetota bacterium (assembly GCA_022562105.1). Lineage (GTDB taxonomy): Bacteria > Planctomycetota > Phycisphaerae > UBA1845 > UBA1845 > JADFPW01. The sequence continues at coordinate 913 of JADFPW010000136.1, read as the reverse complement.
GCGGTGGAGTGCGTCAACCAGCCAGATCTAACAGGATTTGCTGCCGATGCCTTGCCGACCCTGTAACCCACGAGCCACTCGCGAGGTGATGCGGCGACGCTCGCCCATTGCTCGGCGGCGGCTGCGCGCGTTCACCTATGTGGAAGCGGCCATGGCGATGGTAATCCTGTCTACCGCGGTCGCGGCGGGATTCTCAACCTACGGAGCCTTCGCCAGGGGCACCCTGTACGATGCCGAAGCCGTCGTTGCCCAGGAGCTGGCGGCCCAATTGATGACCGAGATTCAAGTGCAGGACTACGATCCCCCTGGCTATCCGGGTAGCTTTGGGCGTTTGGCGTCCGAGCCTGCCGACGGACCGCGTAGCCTCTATGACGACGTTGATGACTACGATAATTGGTCCGCCAGCCCTCCGGAGATGCCCGACGGAACAGACATGACCAGCTACATCGGCTACGTCCGCAGCGTAATCGTCACCAACGTTGACGATGCCACGCTGTCGTGGGCACAGTCCGACGGGGCTACCGATAGCAAACGCATCGTGGTGACGGTCACTCGAAACGGTAAGTTGCGCGCCCGGTTGACCGGGTATCGGATCAACCAAAATGGCTTCGATTAGTCACCCATCACCGAAATCGCGTCATGCACGGCGAGGCGCAGCGATCTACGCCATGGTGCTGCTCCTCGCTTTCAGCGTGGTCGGCGCCGGGCTGACACTGGTCACCGTCCAGGCCAGTGAGCGCCGGATCCTGCAAAACATCGCCGCGGCTGAACAGGCCAACATCCTCGCTCGGGCCGGCGCCGAGTGGCTCATGCGCACGGTGGAGGCAAACACCGACTGGCGTACCACACTGACTCATGGGGTAGCCCTGGGAGCAACACCCGATACCGGTCTCTCCTTCAGCGTCACTCTCAC
>JADFPW010000135.1 GCA_022562105.1 Planctomycetota bacterium | reverse complement strand
AGTCGATCGTGGACAACATGAAAGTGGACATGCTGGTCGGGTCCGGCGGCGTGTTGTCGCATGCGCCGCGTATGGAGCAGACGGCGATGATGCTGATCGATTCGTTCGAGCCCGAGGGGATCACCACGCTGACCAAGGACAGCATCTTCATGATGCCGCACCTGGGCGTCTTGGCCCAAGTTCACCCCAAGGCAGCCATGGAGGTGTTTGATCGGGACTGCCTGATCTATCTGGGTACCTGCATTGCACCGGCCGGCCGAGGCAAGCCGGGCAAGCGGTGTTTCTCTTATTCGCTGAAAGGCGATAGGGTCAACGAGTCGGGCGAGATCGCCTGGGGCGAGATGAAACGAATCCGCCTGGGCGTCGGGGAAACGGCGGACATCGTGGTGCAGCCCGCCAGGGGATTCGACGCCGGGGCGGGGCCTGAGCGGCGGGTGGCGCGAACGATTTGCGGCGGCACCGTCGGGGTGATCCTGGACGGTCGTGGTCGCCCGTTGCAACTACCCGAAGACAGCCGGGAGTGCCGTCGGAAACTGCAAGGTTGGTACGACGCAGTAGGGTTGTATCCCGAAGCGACGGCGGTAGCGGTCTAGCCACGGGCCTGCCAACCGAGCCGCAACCGTGAGGGAGCGGATGGACTCGCGGGCGAAAACCCTCCCTCACGGTCGGGGCTCGGATTGGCGGCGAGTCGATAGCACAATTTCAACGGAGGCGGACGGCAAGCTGAAATGGCTCACTCATACACACCCGGATTGAAAGTCACCGAATACACCACGATGCGCTACCGCCGCATCCTGCCCATCAAGGGAAAAGTGCTCGTCAAAGAAGGCGACACCGTCAAGGCCGACCAGGTGGTCGCCGAGGCGATGCTGCCCGGCGACATCGAACCGGTCAACCTGGCCAACCTCCTGTCGATGCCGCCGGCCGACGTGGCTGAGTGCGTGGTCAAGAAGGAGGGCGAACGGATCGAAGTCGGTGAACTGCTGGCTCGAACGAAAGGCATCTTCGGATTCTTCGGCACCGAGGTGAAAGCCAAGGTCGCCGGGACCGTGGAAACGGTCTCCCATATCACCGGGCAGCTGATGATTCGCGGGGCAGCGCTTCCCGTTCAGGTCAAAGCCTACGTCAGCGGCCAGGTGATCGAGATCATTGCCGACGAAGGCTGCATTGTCGAGGCCCAGGCCTCGTTCATTCAGGGCATCTTCGGAATCGGCGGCGAGACCGTGGGACCGATTCGCATGGCCTGCAGCCGACCGGATGAACCGCTCGACGAGGAGCACATTTCCGACGACCTGAGCGGGGCGGTGGTCGTGGGCGGTGGCCGCGTGACCGCCGGGGCGATTGCCAAGGCGGTCAAAGCCGGTGTCGCTGCCTTGGTCAGCGGGGGGATCGACGATCAGGATCTGCGCGATTTCCTGGGATACGATCTCGGCGTAGCCATCACCGGGTCCGAGCAGTTGGGCATCACCTTGGTCATGACCGAAGGTTTCGGCGACATCGCCATGGCCGGCCGAACGTTCGAGCTGCTCAAACGCCGGGAAGGGTGCGAAGCCTCGGTCAACGGGGCCACGCAGATTCGGGCGGGGGTGATGAGGCCCGAGGTAACCATCCCGATCACCGGCAAGCTCGAGCGAAGCGGCGAGGCGGCCGTCGACGCCACGACGGGTCTGGGCGTGGGTTTGCCGGTTCGCTTGATCCGCCACCCCTACTTCGGCAAATTGGGGACGGTCAGCGGAATGCCGTCCGAGCCACACGTGCTGGATTCGGGCTCCAAGGCCAGGGTTCTGGAGGTGGAGTTCAAGGACGGGACGAAGGCGATCGTCCCGCGGGCCAACGTGGAAATTATCGAGGGCTGACGCTCCTGGGTCGCTAGACGAGCGAGCTGCGGACTTCAGGCCGCGCGGACTCAAGTCCGCGGCTCGCTCCGAGCCCTTTCCAGGGGCGCCTGGACAGCCTCCTCGGCGGACCCTATATTCCCGAACCGGCGTGGTCGCGCGGTTGTGGCCGGTTCACCTGGAACGAACAAGGTAGTCTACGGTAGCCTATTGATGCTCCATTCGAGGATGTCGAGCACCTGGTCCAAACACCTGCCTGCGGTACTCTTGACGGTCTTCATCGTGAGCGTTGCCTCAGCCGCTGCTCCCGCACCGCCCACCAATCTGACCGCCCAAGATGCTCCCAACGACGCCGGAACAGCCATCGATATCACCTGGGAGCTTTCACCTAACGACTCTCCGACGGCTGGGGACAGCAGGGTCATCTCCTACTTGATCCTGCGACAGGAAGGTGGGAAAGGCGAGTTTACCCAGGTCGGCGATGCGACTCTCGGCGCGTCGGGCTTCCGCGACTCCAACTGCGAGAAAGGCAAGTCCTATTTATACCAGGTGGTCGCCGTGGCCGCCGACGGTTCGCAGTCCACCCCCGCAGCCACAACCGACTCCGCGATCCCGGTGTTGCAGTGGTTTGACTGGGGGCGAGCCTGGTTCGGAGTGGTATTGGTCGTGCTCTGCGGATCCGTGATGTTGTTCATCCAGATGGCCCGCGGCGGGCGAGTGTTTCACATGCGAGAGATCGCGGGACTGGCCGCGGTCGAAGACGCTGTGGGCCGGGCCACGGAAATGGGGCGGTCGGTTCTGTTCATCACCGGCATTCAGGACATGAACGACATCCAGACGGTGGCCGGCATCACGGTGTTGAGTCGGGTGGCCAAAGTCGCCGCCGAGCACGATGCCACCCTGGAAGTGCCCACCTGCCGGTCGCTGGTCATGATGATCGCCCGCGAGACGGTACAAGCAGCCTACCTCGCTGCCGGCCGACCGGACGCCTACAAGCAGGACAATATCTATTATGTCACGGATGAGCAGTTCGGGTATGTGGCGGCGGTTGCGGGACTGATGGTTCGTAAGAAACCGGCGGCCTGTTTGTACATGGGGGCATTCTACGCCGAGTCGCTGATTCTCGCGGAGACGGGAAACTCGATCGGCGCGATCCAGGTGGCCGGTACAGCCATGCCTGCCCAGCTGCCGTTCTTCGTAGCCGCATGCGACTATACGTTAATTGGCGAGGAGTTCTTTGCGGCCTCGGCCTACCTTTCCGGCGAGCCCCAGCAGATGGGCAGCTTGAAGGGTCAGGATATGGGCAAGATCATCGTAGCGGCGCTGATTGTCGTCGGGACTGTGGCGGCTACGCTGCACGCCATGGGCAATGAATCCGCCGGTGCAGTGGTGGACTATCTGATGAATTCGGTCCTGAGAAGCAGCAGCTAATGCGGCTCGGTTTATGAAAACGACGGCAATTATGAGACACTACACTAGGGAGACACAGCGTTGAAGCGTACCGTTCCCCTGGTCATCACATTCGTTGTCGGAGTCATCCTCATCATCTCCTCGTTCGTCCCGCGAGCACAGGGGTGGGGAGTAGACGCCACCATCTGCTTCGACGTCCTGGCCGCCATCGCCTTCGTCCTCGGCGGCGGAAACTTGCTGAAGATGCACCTGCGCAAAGTGTCCGACCAGAAGGAGGGGTGGGGGTACTCGGCCGTAACCGTCATCGCCTTCTTGGCCACGCTGACCATCGGCCTGTTGAAGCTGGGTGTCGATGCCGCCCCTAAGTACCCGGACTACCCGTGGAGCGGGAATTACATCGAGACCGGCGGCTCGTTCTGGTTCATTTATGAGTTCCTCTTCAAGCCCCTGACCGCCACCATGTTTTCCATGTTGGCGTTTTATGTCGCGTCGGCCGCGTTCCGAGCGTTTCGTGCCAAGAACTTCGAGGCGGTTCTTCTGCTGGGTACGGCGTTCATTATTCTGCTGGGACGCACCTATGCGGGTGCCTATCTCTCGGCTTGGATTCCCGCAGGGTGGGAAGGCTGGACCATTCCGGGCTTGTCGGCGACGATCATGGACGTACTGAACACTGCCGGCAATCGGGCCATCATGATCGGAATCTGCTTGGGGGTCGTCTCAACGTCGCTCAAGGTGATACTAGGAATTGACCGGTCCTACCTGGGGAAGGAATAGCGCCGTGCTCGATTTCTTCAAGAATCTCGATCGCCGCTGGATCTTCCTGGCCATGTTGGTCAGCGTGGTGATCCCCCTGCTGGTCCAGAAGACTTTTCCCGAGATTCCAGCCAAGCTGGTACAGAACGTATTCGATGCGGTCGAGGAACTTCCCGAGGGGTCCAAGGTTCTCCTGGCCATGGATTACGATCCGGCCAGCGAAGGTGAACTGGGTCCGATGGCCACGGCTTTTGTTCGGCACCTTTGTGAGAAGAAGCTGAAGATTTACTTCATTGCCCTCTGGCCGTTGGGCGTTCAAATGACTGAGGATATCATCAACGACGAGATCAAGGCCCGCTACCCGGACATGGTGTACGGAGAAGATTACGTCAACTTGGGATACAAGAGCGGCGCCGAAGGCGTGATCAAGGTTATCGTCACCGATCTGAAGAAACTGTACACCACCGACCAATACGGCACCGGGATCAACGACATTCCACTGACCAAGAACATCAAGAGCATCCAGGATATGGATTTCATCCTGAATGTCAGTGCGGGATACCCGGGCACCAAGGAGTGGGTGCAGTATGCGGTGACACCCTACCCCAAACTCCGTATGGCCGGCGGTTGCACAGGTGTGCAGGCCCCGCTCTTGTACCCGTATATTCCCAATCAGCTTCTGGGGCTCCTGGGGGCGATCAAGGGAGCTGCTGAGTACGAGGCCGCGTTGGTCCTGAAGTATCCGAAATACAAGGATCCCAAGTACAACGAGGGGCTCAGGAGAATGGCCCCGCAGCTCTGGGCCCACGTTCTCATCCTCCTCCTAATCATACTCGGAAATATCATTTACTTCGCCGAAAAGAAGAGAGAAGCCCGCCGATGAAGCGAGAGAAACTGATCTCGTTGATACTAATTGGCGTGGCGGTGGTCTGGGTGGTCTATCGCACCGCGTTAGGCCATATGGGCCGGGTCTACCTGGTTGAGGCGGACGACCGGATTATCGAAGTCGGACAGCATGTGGCCGGCGCCACACTGAGCGTGGCACGAACCATCGGATTGTGGATGGCGGCCTTCTTTACGCTGGCGATCTACTCGTTTCTCTACAAAGACAATCCGTTCTATAAGCTGGCGGAAGCCGTTGTGGTGGGCGTCTCGGCCGGCTATTGGATGGTCATCGGCTTCTGGCAGGTGATTGTTCCCAACCTGATCGGGAAGCTGTCGCCGGGGCTGGTCAAGGGATGGGCCATGCCCGGCCTGGATACCGAGCGAGAGCTTTTCTATCTCGTGCCTCTGGTTCTGGGGATCCTGCTTTTGTGGCAATTGGCCCCCAAGGGCAAGTGGATCTCGCGGTGGGCCTTGGCGTTCATTCTGGGGACTACGTGTGGCTTGAGGCTGGTCGCGTTTCTCGAAGCTGACTTCCTGAGCCAGATGCGAAACACCATCTTGCCTCTCTACGATGCGGCTGCGGGTTCATTTTTCACCTGGCAAACGCTTACGAATCTGACGGTGCTGGTGGGCGTTCTGTCGGGGTTGGTCTATTTCTTCTTCTCGTTCGAACACAAGGGGGCCGTGGGGCGCGTCGCCAAGGTGGGAATCTGGTTCCTGATGATCACCTTCGGCGCCGGCTTCGGATACACGGTTATGGGTCGTATCGCACTGTTGGCGGTCCGTTTGGAGTTCCTATTTGACGATTGGCTCTGGCTGATCGATCCGCAAATGCGCCGCATCGCCGAGGGGGCCGTGGGGGTGACCTAGTTCCCACGCGGCGCACCGCAGGGCGGGTCGTGGAATGGCTGCCCCCGCGCACCCTACCGATCACCGTAACTCACCACCGTCGTGTCGTCGGCGCTAAACAGCCTTCGTCCACCTTCATCCAACTGGACGACCAGATGGGCCAGCGGATCGACATCAATCATCTGCCCGACAAACTCCGTCCCGCGATGACGCAGACGCAGGCGCCGCCCGAGAGGAGCCGCCCGCTGAATCCATGCCTCACGCACCGCACCGGCGTCGCTTGGCCGATCGTAGCCAAACCACCGGTCCAGCTCGTCGAGCAATGATCGGGCCACCTGGTGACGATCGATCGACTGCGGACACTCCAGGTCTAACGACGTGGCCCGCTCGCGCAACGATGGGTCAAAATGCTTGGCATGCTGCAGACAGTTGATCCCCACGCCGACCCCGTAGGCTGATCCGCCCTGGTCGATCGAACGCATCTCGATCAGGACGCCGGCGAGCTTTCGTCCTTGAACCACTACGTCGTTGGGCCATTGGATCTCGCACGGCAAATGGGTGGCGGCCAGGATCGCATCACGGCAGGCGATCGCCGCGATAAGCCCGATGACACCGTTCGCCACACCCTGATGGGACGATGGCGTGTTGCGCGCCTGGTGGTGGGACGACGACGTACTGGGGGGATCGGGTGCCATGGGCAAACTGGTTTGCCCGTGCGGCAGGTCCGCGATCAATCCCGGCGCCTTTTCGATCAGCAAGATGCTGCACATCACCGACGCTCCGCGCGGTGACTCCCAACGGCGGCCCAGCCGGCCTCGTCCTCGCGATTGATATTCCGCGAACACCGCCGTCCCGTCGCCGTCCGGCTGGTCCAGAAAGCGCCAGGCTTCGTCGTTGGTGCTGGCGACTTCATCACGCAGAACAATGCGGCGACCTACTCGCGTGGCTCGCCGATCGCGGGTCAACCGTTCGTATTGCAAAGGCCCATGCATGATGGGGTCAGAATAGCCACAGGAAGGGCTGCGCCAACGGCGCAGCACTTAGAATGATTCACCAGTCCAGGATGCAATCGCGAAATACCAAGCTACGAGTCGAGCCGCGAATGCGGTATGCAGAGGCAAGAGGCCGCTGGAAGCACTAGTCGGTTGGCGCGAGATCGGAGCTTTAGGGGCCCCAACCCGCCGCGATCAGCGGTTAGCGACCGGAGATCCTCCTCATCCGGACTCAGCGGGCCTGGCAAATCGAGTGGCATCGGTCGGGCCGTCCGATTGACGGCGATCAGGCCATAGTAGAGGCCGACCAGCGTCTCCAACAGCGTCCCCACCAGGTCCGTTCGCCAGATACTCGCCGCGGTCATATCGACTGACGAGGCGGGTACCTCGATACGAGTCAGTTCGGCCCCGCCGCCAGCCATTCGGCGATGGAACTCAGTCTGGAACGCGTTCTCATCCACTACGGCCGTCGGGGAAAGGGCTTGCTTGCGCCATTCGTCGGATCCCAAATCCACGGCCGACGCGTGGGCCTGGGGAGCATGGTAGCAGTAGCGATTACCCACCAGCGATCCGCCCAGGGATGGCATCCATTGCCGGATTCGTTTGAACGAAGCCGAGTCCGCCGAACCGATGATCCGAACCTCCCGCCGCGGGCATGTCGCTACATCAATCACTACCGCCACCGGCGTCACGCCCGGGTCCGTGATCGGCTCGCCGGTCAGCGGGGCGTGCGTCAGATCCAGGTTCCATCCGCGCCACGTCGCGCAGAGAGGCACCCACACGATAGGCAGCGAGGTGATCAGATCCTCGGCGTAGGGGCAGGCAAACGGCATAGGCCGAAGAAGCTGCTTGATCCACAGCAGCGCCCCGTAGACGCAATCGTGATCCCATCCAGACAGACCCGTGCGAATCACGAGGGCAGGTCGCGGTGGTAGCGGCAGTCCGAAGGAGGTCGCCTGTTGGCCGCCAATCTCGAGGACATGATCGCGCACGGCCGAGCGCGGTCCGTACGAGCTACGCACGCGCAACGCCGGATAGCGAGTGCCCAACTCCACGATGGTCTCACGAAAGGCCGATTCGCTTTGGGCGGGGACAGCGAATTGTCCCAGCGACGTCTGTTCGCAACCCAGGGCGTTAAGGAGCAGGAACCCTGCCAGGCTGGTGCGATCGTCGGCGCTGACTGGACCCTCGATCGGATCCATGTCCATCACGATCAATGCGCCGGATTCGTAGCGTGCGTAGAGACAGATGGGTTGGTCGGACCGAGCGTCGGTATTGCCCAGGCCTTCGAGCACGGTGACCAGACCATGCCGCTCGCAGAACTTTCGCAACGCCTTTCCACTGCGCAACTGGTACTGGACAAACGATCCGGTCGATTCGTCCTCGGCCGCGAATGGAAACACGTCCAACAAGGTGAAGCCCCGGGTGATGTAGTTCCCGCAGACCACCTTGGCATGAAGGGGATCGTCCTCCTGCTCCACACGGCGCAGGGAAACGTCCTCGCCAGCCAGTCTGGCAAAGGCAGCCGGCGAGATGATGACCAGCCGCTCCTGGGCCAGTCGCTTTAACGCAGCGAATGACCGGATCGTCGCCGGCGGCTCTGCATCAGGCAGCAGCACGGCGTCGGCCTCTAACGTGGGCGTGGCACCGGTTTGTAACCGGCGGTTCTCCGTTCCACCGGTTACCAACCGGTGCCACACAGTGCCGAATCGCAGCCTCAGCAGTTTCATCAGCTCCGGGTGCGTCTGGGCATCGGCGCAGACGGCGACGGTCGCGGCACGGACTGGCGGTATGTTGGCGAATGGCGGAGGTGGCACGGCCAGCACGTGGGAGGCCGCTTCGGGTTCGATGATCTTGAACGCCCGAACCTCATGCACATGGACCCGACCGACGGCGTGACGCAAGCCGATGCGAAGTTCCACCGCGTCGCAGTCGTCAGGGCAGCAGAGGTAGTTGCGCAGTACCGCGCCCTCGCCCAATCGGTGAATAGACGGCCATTCGATCGGCGGTCCCACGTGTCGTTGACCCTTTACCGGCTGAATCGAAACGATGAATCCGGATGAGTCGTCGGCCCCTTCGCACTCGCCGGAAGCGCACACGTCGAACCGGTAATGCTCGCCGCCCTTGCAGCAGATCCGCTGGGTCCACGCTGCCGTGGCCGACGACGTTGCGCACACGACCGACATTGCACGGTCGGCCTGACCGTTCCCGCGGGGGTCGCCGGGCGACGCTAGACGGTCGTTCCGCCTCGCTTCACGAGCCCAGGAAGCCCGGCCGGTACCCGACCATTCCCAGTGGCGCGGTTCGTCTTTTCCCAGGCGGAAGCGCGGATTCCTTACCAGATTGCATGATGGTGTCATCGTCACCCTCGAAGCTGCCCATTCCAAATGGCGGCGCGATCCGAGTCCGCCCTCCAGGCGAGCCGCGTCCCGGCTCGCTGGTAAAGCGTACGGCTCGTGTGCGGATCGACAAACGAGCCGCTCGTATAGCGTCTGGTAGTCCGTAATGCAACGTGTGCTCGCTGGGCCAGGCCATGCCCAGACCGTTCCGCGGGGCGCCGGGCAGCGGGTCTGTCGAGGATCTGAGCCTTTGCCCGGCCCCCATCTCAACGGCCAGCTTCCGCCTCAACGGACCAGCCTGTGCGTCGTCCGGCTCCCCCATCGGCCCTCCGGGGGCACTCAACCTGGGAGATTTTACAGGGTTGGCTTGGGCTTATTTGTGGCCTGGCCACCAGGAAACGCCCGCTGACTCGGTTCGCAGCGGCGATCGCTTGCTCATTGCGGTGACCCGATCGACCTGTTAGGATAGAAGATGCAGTTGGAAGTGGGAATTTGTGGTTAATGCGGTCCACGGGAGTAGGAGTAATCCATGATGAGGAAATCCACGGTGTCATTATTGTGTTTCCTAATGGTCGTTGCCATGGGCACCACCCACCTGCCAGGAGCGGTAGGCGAGGGCGGTGCGGTTCCGGCTGCGGCCCAGCGGTTGGTCGAAGATTATCCGGGTTTGCGCGTCCATATGGACGGCGCCGACGTGCGGGCCGTCTACGGGCAGGCCATGACGTCGGCTGATACCGCTGAGCGGGCGGCCGAGTGGTGGCTGGAGGATCATTCAGCCGCGTTAGGCGTGCCGAATGTCGATCTGCGGTTGATGCGGAGCAACACGGTGAATCCATCGGGTACCTTCACCGTGTTTGTGTATCAGCAGCACCTGAGCGGGCTGCCGGTGGAGTTCGGGCACGCGCGGGTGTTAGTTCGTAACGGCGTGCCCAGCTCGGTGGTCTACGTCGGTGCGACGTTGGCCCAGGCTCCGACTGACGGGTTCCCGGCCATTACGATTGGTGGCCCCGCCGCGTTGGCTTCGGTTCAAGCCATGGCGGACTATTCCCACCTGAGCGAGTGGACCGAACCGGAGTTGGTGGTTTACTTTGGTGATGATCTTCCCCCGACGGTCCCATCGGTGCGGGCGTGGGAGTTTCAGGGTACGTACCCCGTGCTCAGCAACTTCGAGCGTTATTCGTTCTTCGTCAACGCCGCCGATGGAACTCTGGTGCATGTGCGTAACGACGTACACTACACGGAGGTCGAGGGGCATGTTTCCGGGATGGCCACTCCGGGCCTGTTTCCGGACCGCGACACCAACCCGCCGGTCGAAATGGATATGGAGGACGTCCAGTCAAGAATCCTCGGCGGCGAGACCGTATTTAGCGACCAGAACGGGGACTTCGTCATTCCCAACGACGGCGACACGGAAGTCACTGTCCGAGTCGATCCGTTCGGCCCCTGGGTCACGGTCGACAACAACACCGGTTCTAACATTTTCTCGCAAGTGGACGTGCTGCCTCCGGGGCCGGCCGATTTGATGCTCAACCCCGCACCGACCGAGACGACGACGTCGCAGACCAACGCCCACATTCACACGACGTTGATTCACGATTTCTACAAGGATCGTCAGCCCGATTACAATGGGCTGGATGTAAACGTAACCGCGATCGTGAACATCAATTCGCAGTGCAACGCCTTCTTC
>JADFPW010000134.1 GCA_022562105.1 Planctomycetota bacterium | reverse complement strand
AAATCGCCGTGGGGGAAAGGGGGCTTTCTGCGCCGACCACGGTGGACCATACCGCCAATCCGACGATCGTCGCACACTACACCGACTGGCAACGCTCACGTCGCCTCATGAAATATGCGGGCTAGGGCGCGCCGTCGTGCGGGATGTTGAGTGTTACGGTGGTACCCTTTCCCTGCTCGGACTCCAGGGTGAGTGTGCCGGCGTGTTCCTCAGCGAGACGGCGAACCAGGGCGAGTCCCACGCCTGTACCTCCGGGTCGTCCGGTGAAGAACAAATCGCCGGCCTTGCTCAGGGTGGCTGGTGACATGCCGCTTCCTCGATCGATGACTTGTAGGATCAGGGCGGGCGTGGTCCCGTTGGCACTGGGCGCGGCGGTCCCTCGCAGAATGATCTCCCCGCCATCGGGGCTGTGATGCACAGCGTTGGATACCAACTCGCCAAGCGCCCCTGCAAGCCGCTCCCGATCCAACGACCACGAGGCGCCAGCGGTCTCGTCCTCGACGCGAAGCGTGATACTACGGTCGGCCAGCAGCGACTCGGCTTCGCGTTTGGCCTTGCCGGCCAGCTCGTGGAAGGTGGTCCGTTGCCGGTTTAAGGCGTATGGCTTGCTGAACTCGAAGAGTTTGGTGATTCGGGCGTCCATGTGGTCCGCTTGGCTCACCAGATCACGGATCATTTCCTTCGCCCGTCCGGAGGAATCGACGTGTCGAGCGGCCAATTGGGCGCAGGCACGCATGGCGGCCAAGGGGTTGCGCAGGCCGTGGGCGACGTTGGCACACACCTCGCCGATCGCGGTCAGCTCGCGAGCTTCCAGCAACGCCGTCTGGTTCCGGTTCAAACTGGCGGCCATGGCGTCGATGCGCCGGGCCAGCTGAGTGAGTTCGTTGTTCCCCTCGAGCGGGACACAGTGATCCAGTCGCCCTTCGCCAATGATGTCGGCCGACTTTTTGAGGGTCTCGATCGGCTTGACCAGCCAGTCCCGCACCATGATTCGATAAATGAGAAAGAGCAAGACGGTCACCATGCTGGCTACGCCGATGGTGACCTGGGCGTGGAAGCTGGTCGATGCCACGCTGGCCAGGGCATCGTGTTCCGCCAGGTCGTAGCGATTGCGCAGTTCGCGCAGGGCGCGCTCGGCCCGATTCAAGGCGACCTGAATCGCGGTATCCGAGTGCTGGGAGCGTTCGATTTGGGCCATCTCGGCCACCGCCCCGCGCACGTCCTTCCAAAGTCCTCGCTCCCAATCGAATGGGGCCAATCGAATCTGAACCTCGACATCCTGGAGAACGAAGTCAGGCCAGGGAAGGCGCTCGGAGGTTTCCCTGGGGCGAATGAGGTCGCCTTCCAGGGCCAGATGCTCGTAGAGAATCGTGCGCAAATCCGAGGTGAATTGGGAGAGCTGCCGGGTGCGAGCTTGCGAGCGGAGCCGCCGGGCGCTGTCGTCCACCGCGTTCATGGCGATGGCGACGGCCACCAGGAGCACCGCCAGGAGGCCTGCGACCGACACGTTGAGTTTCCAACGGATGGTCATGACACGTCGCTATCACCCTCAGATTCGCCTTCAGAAAGGATCGGGCAGGTTGTAACAGAGCGAATGCCACACCCGGAAAACGTCCATCGCGTCCCCATATTGGTCCTCCGGAATCTCCGCGTCCGGGTCGTAGAGCGTTTGATAGGTAATGTCGTCGGTCTCATCGTCCCAGACGACATTCTTCTTCCAGATGCTCTCATCGGGATCGGAATACCACGATGCGCTTCCATCGGTGTAAAGCACGTTGTACCCGACGCGGTGGGAGTATCGCCCCATCCCCACCGGGTCGCCGATGCGCGATACAAAATCGTCCGACGCCATGGCCAAATGGCGGATCGCCCCCAGCTTGGGACTCTCCGAGGCCGGTATATGGACGGCATAGGCGTAGCTCGCCCCGATGGTGGCGGCGGGCATCTCTTCCACTCGCGGGTTGTACGAGAAGTTCGTCTGGCTGGGGCAGAAGTAGAGCTTGGGATCACGGACGATCGTGGGCCAGAGCAAGCCCAGATTGATCATCTCACCGGATCGCGACAGCAGGGTTCGCGGAGCGGTCGTGCCCATGGGGTCCATGACCTTCGGGCCATTGTCCCGGCTGTCCACCGCGTAGGTGAACATCCCCACGCCAACATGCTTCATGTTGGCCAGACACATGGTCCGCCGGGCGTCCTCCCTGGCCGACTTGTACGACGGCAGCAGGATGGCGATAAGCATGGAAATTATGGTGACCACCACCAATAGCTCCAGCAAGGTGAAGGCCCGCCCCAGCCACCGGCGCTGGGTCCGCAAGTCCCCGCCTCTCGATTTCATGCTAAACCTCGCCATTACGTTCTCCGGCATCCCGCGTGCTCACGACACAATGTAGCAGTTGGTGTGCCGGAAGCCGAACAACGCCGGAATCTTCGCCAGGAAGCGAAAAGCGGCATCGGGCCACGATCCGGCGACCGTGCAACGGTGTGACCAGGCTCGCAGTTTGGGGGTTTTCTCGCAGTCGGCATAGGTACGAACCAATATGGCGTTAATCCTGATAGTTGAAGACGAAGTCGTGCTGGGCAAAACCTTCAAGGCGAGTTTGGTGGACGACGGTCATACCGTCCACTGGGTGCCCAGCGCCGAGGAGGCCCAGGAGTGGCTGGCCGACCATCAGGTTGATCTTGCCCTGGTCGATGTCCGTCTTCCGGGAATCGACGGTGTCGAGCTGCTGCGGAGCATGGTCGAAACTCACCCGGACACCACGGTGGTCATGATGACCGCCCACGGGGACGTTCAAACCGCCGTCCAGGCGATGAAGCTCGGGGCGGCCGACTTCCTGATCAAACCGGTCGATCTGGACGCCGTCTCGCTGGTGGCTGAGCGAAACCTGAAGCACCGCCGGATGACCCAGCGATGGAAACACGAGCAAAAGAGTCGGACCCAGGCCTTCGGACTGCACCAGATCATCGGTGATTGCGCGAAGATCGAAAAGGCCAAGGCGTGGGTCCGGCGGATGTCCGACCTGGGAGTGGCTGCTACGGAGCGACCTCCCAACGTGCTCATTACCGGTGAAACCGGGACCGGCAAGGACTTGCTGGCCAAGGCGTTCCACTACGAGGGGCCGCGGGCCGAGGCTCCCTTCGTCCACGTGAACTGCGGCGCCCTGCCCGAATCGCTGGTCGAATCCGAACTGTTCGGCCATACCAAGGGTGCCTTTACCGATGCCCGGTCCAGCAAGCGAGGCCTGTTCGAGGTCGCCGACCAGGGAACGTTGTTCCTGGACGAGATCGGCGCGCTGGCCCTACCGCTGCAGGCCAAGATTCTGACGGCGATCGAAACCGGCAACATCCGTCCGGTGGGCAGCGAGGACGAGCGGCCGGTCAACGTTCAACTGATCGCGGCCATGAATCAGGATCCCGAACGATGGGTTAAGGAGGGCAAGTTGCGCGGTGATCTGTACCATCGCCTACGGGTCATCCATGTCCATCTTCCGCCGCTGCGCGAACGAGGGCCTGACCTCTACGTGCTCGCCGATCATTTTCTGCGGCTGCATTGCGCCAAGTTCGGCATGCCCCTAAAGCCCTTGGACGCCGCTGCCAAGAAGGCCCTTCGGGCGTACCATTGGCCGGGCAACGTTCGCGAGTTGTGTCATCGTCTGGAGAGCGCCATCCTGCTCTGCGGCGACACCGTCGAGGCAGAGTTTCTCCCCCAGCCGACTCGCCGGATGAACACCCCCCCGGGAGGCCAAGAGAGTGAGTACATCGCCACCGACTTCTCCCGCGGCCCGGTACCGCTGGAAAGCGTAGAGCGTGAGTTGATTCGCCGTGCCTTGACTGCGTCGCGGCAGAACGTGTCCCGGGCCGCCGACCTGCTCAGCATCAGCCGTGACGCCCTGCGCTATCGAATCGATAAATACAGTCTAACGTCGACACGCAACGGAGGGTCACGATGACCGTCGGACGCTGGTTGGGTGGTGCCGGCTTTTGCAGCCTTGACCGGCGATTGGCCGGGTGCCACTGGTGGCTTGCCCACCAATGCGGATGCCCAATCAGCATTTGCGGTCGGGTTCTCATTGCCTTGGCCATCACCTGGGCTTGTGGCGTCGGCCGAGTGTCGGCCCAGACTCCGGTGCTGATCGAAGACTTCGAGTTCTGCATCTCGGACCAAGCCTGTGGTGCGGGGGTTATCGACATGACCGACTCTCCTAATCAGCCTGCTCTCTACATCAACGGCGAGGACGAGAATGCTTCTCCGCAAGAGGGCTTCTTCAGTATCGGCACGGATGCCGTGTTCTGCATCAATTGGCAAGAGCCCTGCACGCCCGGCACGGTGATCGGATTCCGCCGCATGATGGATCCCGCCCATTGGCCGGCCCAATGCCCGGGAGGCGACCACTACGTACCCCTCGAACACACTTATGGCGATCCGGACAGCCCCGGACCGATCGAGCCCGACTTTCCCCTGTCCGACTTCGTCGCCGTCTGGGACGTCTACGGCGATGGGGGTTTTGCCGACGGACTCACCGGCACGCACCTTTGGCTGAACCTCGTCGACTGCGAAGGAGAGATCTTCCAGTTCATCAATTACTCGGAGGAATCACTTTATTCGGAACTGTGGACACTGGACGTCATCCAGGGCCAGAATCTGATCCAGATTTCACCTGAATCCCTGATCGACGTGCCGGACGGCGATCGGCTGCTGACCGAAATCGTCGCCATCGAGGTGTTCATTCAGGATACCGATGATCCACCCACGACGGTCGGAAAGTGGTATGTCGACAATCTGAGAATCATCGAGCCGGTCGGCGGCTCGCCCCCGGGTGACTGGGACGGCGACGGCGACGTCGATCTCGATGACTACAGCGCTTATCTCTCCTGCGTCGGCGGGCCGGACCAGCCGATCCAGGACGAGTGCGCGGTATTCGACGCCGACTCCGATGGCGACGTTGACTTGGTCGACTTCGGCGAGCTCCAAGTAGCTATGGGGCAGGCTTTGTAAGAACCTTTCGGGATACCATGAACGCGATCAACCCTAAATACGCAGCCCAACTCGGCTACGCCATCCGGGGAGCGATGCTTCTCAGCTGGCTCTGCTCGGCGGGGGCCGCAGCTCAATTCGTAGTTGACCCTTCCGGGTCCGGCACACACCTGACCATCCAATCTGCGATCGATGACGCGACCGACGGCGTGGAAATCATCGTCACCCCCAGCATCTATCTGGAGAACATCAACTTTCTGGGCAAGGCAATCACCGTCAGAAGCACAGCCCCAACCGACCCGGACGTTGTCGAAGCGACACAGGTCGACGGGCAGGCCGGCGGTCATGTAGTCATTTTCGATTCGGGCGAAGGGTCTGACAGTCTGATCGAGGGCCTGACCATCACCAATGGCAATGATACGTATGGCGGAGGCATCTACTGCGTAAACGGATCCAGTCCCACCATTCGTCTCAATCAGATTACGGACAACTTCACGGTTCTTCATGGCACGGCTATCTATTGCGCCGAGGGAGCCAGCCCTCTGATCCTGGACAATGAGATCACGGACAACGTGTCCGAGGGGCGGGGGGCGGGAATATATGTGGAGTTCGCGTCGCCGCGAATCGAAGGAAACCTGATCGACGGCAACTTCACACACGGCAGTTCAGGAGGCGGCATTCACCTGGGAGAGGGAACCGACGGCGTCGTCATCGTGGACAACGACATTACTCACAACACCGCGGTCTTCGGAGGTGGATTGAATATCGAAGACTCGGCCCCCAAGGTGTGGCGCAACCGAATTATCGGCAACATCGGATCCCAGCGGGCGGGTGGCCTTTCTCTGATTGATGCAGCCCCGGCTGTGGAAAACAACATTATCGCCGGAAACTGGTCGATCTTCGGCGCCGCCGTGGATTGCAACAATGCCACTCCGATCTTTCGAGGGAATGCGTTTGTGGGCAATTGGGCGGACGATTCCGCGGTCATCCTGCTGATCAACGGCTCGGACGCACATTTCGCCGGTAACATCATCGCTCACCATCCGTTCGGCGTAGCGATCCACGCAGTGTTCGGGGCGACGGCGAATGCGGAGGCCAACTGTTTCTTCGACAATCCCGGGGGAGACTTCACCGGCGAAGTCGAGCTGGGCGATGCCAATATATATGTCGACCCGAAGATAGTGGCCCTTGGCGAATGGAAGATTCCCGGAGACGACGTCAACATCGCCCGCGGCGACGGGGGTTACACCGTGGTGGCGGACCTGGCGGGCTTGGAGGGGATGGAAGGCATTTCGGAGTATCGCCTGGAACCGGATCGTGAGCGGTTTCAGGTGGACGTTGCCAACTTCGAGCCCGGCACCACTCACGACATCTTCCTGAACGGCGACTGGGTAGGGCAGATCTCCATTGACAACGCCGGAATGGGCGAGATGGAGTACGACACGAACGACGGCAACTTCCCGCCGTGGTTCCCCCAGGTATTCGAAGGCGACATCGTTAACGTCGGAGGCCTGGTGACCGGAATCTTTGGACCCGAGGGCGGCGGGACCACCATGGTCTGGCTGCTCGGCGACGAGCACCTCCAACCCACTTCACCGTGCATCGACGCATGGTCCATCGACGAAACCATCGGCGACGACTTGGACATCGACGGGCAGATCCGTTCCTACAGTTCGGGCGTTGACATTGGGTCGGACGAGATCGTCCCGTCCGGCACCGGCGACTTCGACGGGGACGGGGACGTGGATCTTGTTGACTTCGGGATGTTGCAGGTGTGCTTTGCAGGCGCCAACGGCGAGCCCATCGATCCAACGTGCATACCGGGTGATTTCGATGACGACGGCGATATCGACCTTCTCGACTACGCGGCGTTTCAAGCTGCGCTCACCGGGCCAACCTAGCGCTTGACTCTCATGGTCGGCAGGGCGGATGCCACCCTTCATCTCATGTATGGCAGAGTGGCAAACGGTCGTGGGTGCTTGGGGTGCCACTGGTGGACGCCGAATCTCGCCCGTTCGCTTCGTCGGGTCTCTCCGACTACTAAACGCGTCTCTTGCCGTATTTCTCGAGGCGATAGCGTACCGCGTCGCGCGAGATACCCAGGATGCGGGCCGCTCGGCTGAGATTGTGCTTGGAATGTTCCAGGGCCGCCTGAATGATCTGGTGCTCGATATCTTCCAGTTTGAGGCCGTCGCCGGAAAAGTCGAAGGTAATCGACGTTTGAGCGTCAGGAAGCTCGACCTCGAGGCAGGCGCGGCTTTCTGCCGATCGAATGTTGAGGTGCTCGACCTCGATCAACGGGCCATCGCAGATCAGCACTGCGCTTTCCACGGAGTGCATCAACTCGCGCACATTGCCCGGCCAATCGTATTTCCGCATCGCCTCCAGGGCTTCGTCGGCAAACCCCTGAACCGGGAGCCCGAAACGGGCTGAGTGCAAGACCAGAAAATGTCCAGCCAGTAGCACCACGTCGTCGGCCCGGGCCCGCAGGGGTGGCATGTGCAGGGTAAGGACACGGAGGCGATGGTACAGATCCTCGCGCATGTCACCGGTTTCGATGGCTTCCTCGAGGTTGCGGTTGGTGGCGGCTATGATGTGGATGTCGATCTTTCGCTCCCGCGTACTGCCCACCCGCCGAATCGATCGTTGCTCGAGCACCGCCAACAGCTTGCTCTGCAGCGACGGTTTCATGTGGCCGATCTCGTCGAGAAAGACCGTCCCACCGTCCGCCAGCTCGAACAGTCCACGCTTGTCAACACGAGCATCGGTGAACGCGCCTTTGACGTGGCCGAAGAGTTCCGACTCAACCAGGTGGTCGGGCATGGCCGTGCAGGTGACGCGGACGAACTGGGCATTCCGGCGAGGTCCGTCGTAGTGAATCGCCCGAGCGGCCAGATCCTTGCCCGTGCCCGTCTCTCCGGTAATCAGAATGCTCGGCGGACGATCGGCGGCCAGGGCCGGGCTCGCGGTGATGCGTTGTATGAACTTCTTGACCGTCTGGGCGGCGGGCGAGTCACCGATGAGTTGATCGGTGGCGCTGTCCGCCCGTTCGCGCTGCCTGAAATAGTCGAGGCTGGCGGTGGCCTGACGGTGTTTCAGGACACGATCGACGACCAGGTTGAGTTCCTTCAGATCGAGTGGCTTGGTCAGAAAGTCGCTGGCCCCGGCCTTCATCGCTTCGACTGCCGTGTCGATGTTGCCGTGGGCGGTCATCATGATGATGGCCGCACTGCTGCCCCTTTGGCGGAGCTCTTTGATCACCTCCAACCCGTCGATCCCCGGGAGGCGATAGTCCAGCAGCACCAGATCCGGCGGTCCTGCTTGGGCGGCGTCGAGTCCATCCTCCCCCGTCGCAGCGGTAACGGCGTCGTGACCGCCAAGCTGCAGGGCGTCGCGTAGATTCCGCGCCAGGACGGGTTCGTCTTCAACCACCAGGATGCTAGCCAAGGCACGTGTCTCACAGGTTCAGGGAAAACTGCATTACTTCGGAGTGAACATTCTTGACCGCGCCGGGCCGCGCGTCAACCGGATGAGTCGGTCCCGCCACGGTCGAACCCGATCAAACTCCCCGTAGGGCGTGTAGACACCCGATTTCGGGGGCGAAGGTAGGCTGAACGGCGAACGTGCGTACAATGACTCCAGGGCTCGGACCAGACCACGGACCCAGCGTATCATGCGAGGGCGGGCAACTTATTGTCATCGCCGGCCCGGGCGATCCGGTCGCGCAGTTGAAGGCCAAGAGCAGACGGATGACTGATGACTCGATGAACGTTGTCGACCAGGGCGCTCTTCGTCGCCCGCCGGCGTTGCGTTGGCGCTGGTACCACTTTTATTTCGTGCTGGCCCTGTTCGACCTGGTGGTCATTCTGGCGAGTTTGACGCTCTACCATTCGATACGGGTATCCTACCAGGTGGCCCTGGAGCAACTGTCGCATCTCGAGCTTCAGGAGCAATGGATCAGTGGTCTTCGGCTGGCCGTTTACGAGTTGAACGCCCCGGGCAACGATGTTTTCGAGACCCGCGAGGTGGAGGCCGAGCGCCGTCGCTTCGAGCGATCAGGAAGAAACCTGGAGGGCCAACTCGACCTCGAGGGCGATTTGGACATCGACCTGAGCCAGTTTCGAGCGCAAGTCGATGCCATGATCGTCCAGGAAGAGATTATCTTTGATGCGTTCGCCTCACTCGAGGCAGTAGACATGAACTCCGCTGACAAGCAAGACCTGCTGGATGGAGCGTCTGTAGCCATGGCCTCGATGGACCGTGCCCAGGTCCGGGCGATGCAGGCCCTCCACGAAGTAGAGCGGTCACTGCATAGCCGCGAAGTGGAACTGCTCAGAGGCTACGAGTTGAAGCTGGCCCGCAGCGCAGCCCTGGAGCGGATCTTCGTCGGTGCGGTGGCGTTTATCCTGGTCGGCGTGTTTTGGTATGGAAGGAAACTGCAGCAAACTCACGAACAGATGATCCTGGACCGAGAGAAGATGCTGGAAGAACGCCATGCCCGACTGGCCGCCGTGGGCGAAGTGTGCTCGATGGTCGCCCATGGTATTCGCAATCCGCTGGCGGCCATTACCAGCTCGGCTCAATTGGCGTTGGAGTTCGGGACGCTGGATGAAACGACCAAGCTTCGGCTTCGGGACGTACTCGGCGAGAGCCGCCGCCTGGACCGGCGGGTCACGCGACTGCTTGACTTCTCCCGGGCGCCGGCCCGTGCCTTCGAGCCCCTCGACCTTCGCGGTGCGGTTGAACAGGCCGTTTACGAACTCGGCGTCAGATTGGAAGAATCCAGAGTCAAGGTCCGCATGGATCTCGACCCCTCACCGGTCATGGTCCACGGGGATCAGGAGCGTCTGGTTCAAAGCGTCATCGAACTCCTGTCCAATTCGCTGGATCACTTGCCGGGCGGCGGAAACGTCTGGATCACCTGCACCAAGAATCCGAAACCGTCCAATCACGCCGTACTGAGCGTGGCTGACGACGGCCCGGGAATCCCGGAGCGACTTCGTCCGCGGATCTTTGATCTCTTCGTCACCTCAAAAGCCGACGGGCACGGCATCGGATTGGCGTCGGTCAAGCGGGCGGTGGAGCTTCACGGGGGCAGCGTCGAAGTGGTGCCTATCGAAGGGAAGGGAGCCCACCTTCGGATTCGGCTTCCCCTGGCGTGATTCACCAGCCGGACATCGTGGCTGCCGGCCGGGAACTGGCGGGCCTCGGCGGACGTTCGAGGGATGGACAAGCTGTATGAAACTGCTATCGGTGGGAATCAACGCGACCGCTCTTCTGCTGGCCTTGGCCGTCGGCGCTGCCCCCGCCATCGCTGCCGGGTCGGCGGGGGGCATCGAGTATTCTCGCCTCAACGTTTAAGGTGATCGGTGCCCGATGAGCCCGTGGCCGAATCGGGAGAACGGCCAACACCGCCATTTGGCAGAAAGGATGAACTGAACGATGGCCCACGTCGTCACCGAACGCTGTGTTGACTGCCGTTACACCGATTGCTGTGCGGTGTGTCCGGTGGACTGCTTTTATGAGATCGCCTCCCCCGCGATGCTGGTCATCGACCCGGCCACCTGCATCGACTGCGGCCTTTGCATTCCGGAGTGCCCGATCCAAGCCATCTGGCCTGAGGACGAACTCCCTGAGGAATATAGCGACTGGACGGACAAGAACGCCGAACTGTTCAGTGGCGGAACGGTGATCACGGACAAGAAGGACGCCCTGCCCGGTGCACTCGTACTGGCCCAGCTCCAGGAGCGCGAGCGGGAACGCGGATGGGACGTGACCGAGCCGTCCGGAGCGGGCGATGAACCGACTGATGCAGAGCCCGAAC
>JADFPW010000133.1 GCA_022562105.1 Planctomycetota bacterium | reverse complement strand
GCAATTGCTGGTTAAGCATGCGCTGGTCGATTTCCCCGAAGCGATGGCGCTCTGTGTCCTCAGCTGTGTAGGCTTTGACCACGGCGATCCCTCGGAATGTGGCTTCCAATGTCCCCACCATTCTCCCCCACCCGCGGAGCAATCGCTTGTTGGCCTTACGCACCTTCTTGCCCACCGCCCAGAACAGCAGGATGATCCACGGCGACACCAGCGCGACGGTAATGGTGATACGCCAATCCAGGATCATCGCAGCCGAGAACAGGAAAAACGCCTTGGCTGGCTCGCGGGTCATTCGCCCGAACAGCGTTTGCAACCCGCGCTGAACCTCCTGCGTATCTTGAATGAACCGTGAGACCGTGTCGGAGACGTTGCGGGCAAAGAAATCCATGGGCAGCTTGAGCACCTTGCCATAGAGCTGTCTGCGCAGATCCTTCACCGAGCGAAGGACCGCGACCATGGTGCAATACTCGGCAATGAACCGAAACACGCTAGCCAGGAGGGCGATCGCCACCACGGCCAACAGTATGTAGAACAGCGTGCCCAGTTGACTCTCGCCAGGGGCTGGACGCGGGACGTAGGAGGCCAGGGCTCGCCCAACGCGCCACCGCAATCGCGGCTCATCCAGCGTCAGCTCGTGTGTCTCGCTGACCGAATCGGGATCCCCATCGGTTAACGTCTGGAATGTGATGGTCGTTCCGGGCGCACTGGCAGCAACGCGTTGAAGCCAGTCGTTCCCCTCCAGCCGCTCGCCTTCCAGGCTGACGATCTGGTCGCCGTTGTGGATACGCAATTCCACCAACGGCGAGCCTTCGTGCAGATTGCGCACAACGACCGGGCGGATGTCGTTGTAGTCGAGCGGTCCATCTTGATCCGGCGAGTGCAGGGCGAGGTCGGCTCCGATCCGCTGCGAGGCTGCGTTGCGATCCACCCAGGCATGCAGTCCCTCGTCCGCCACCATGATTTGCAGGATGGGCAACATCCCCGACAGGCTGGCTGCATGAAACGCCGCCGCGATCATGGCCGCCCCGATACCGACGGCGAGCACCTTGCGATGCGGTCGGGTCAGGCCAATCATCCGGCGGAGATGTCGGGTGTTGGTCGGGCCGTTGTCGGGCTCGGGAGTCGGTCTTGATGACGGTTCGATTCGCACGGTATTTATGGTTCCCGTCGTCCGCCCGAGCCGGGCTGGAGGTGAGTTGCTAGTGTTCTGCCGCACGTCGAATGATGGGTGCCACTGGTGGCTTGTCCACCAGTGTTCGAACGCCCGCGCATTGGGCACTGGTGGACAAGCCACCAGTGGCACCCGCAGACTTCAGCGTGGCGATACACTAGGGTCATGCTGATGATCCTATGGGGCTGCACGTCCGTCGGCCTGAGCGATGGCCTCGGCGATCTTGTCGAGCTGCGTCTTCGACGGCTTGGCCAAGCGCCACTGCGATTCCTCACGCACGGCCACGAGTTGCACGCTGCGCGTCGGCGGGTCAGCCGCGGGATCCAGATCGATACTTGCCTTGATGTAATACCGAAGCTCCGGGACGCCGGAGTCAGCCGCGTTGCGGAACGGCACCAGGGCGTCCAGCCGAATCTGCCTGACCGCCTGCCAACCGCGTTCGAAATCGCGGCGCCCCATCGGCTCCGACGTGGCGCTCCATAGGAGTCGAAACGCGTCATAGTCCCCGGAAACGCAGGTTCGCATGGTGTGCTCCACGAACTCGTTTACCGCCGGATCCTCCACCCGCAAGTGCTCCGGGAACACGATCAGCTCCGGCTCCGGAGCAGGGACATTCTTCAGGGGGGCCGGTTTTTCGCATGCCAATCCACCAGCACAGGCCCACAACGCCACGGTGAACGCCATGGGCATGCGAAGCGCTTGAGGGGGCCACGATGGTCCAATGGTCAGCAACGGTTTACCTCACGTTCCGGGGCCGAGCATCGTAGTCGGGCGCCGAGGCGGCGCCAACACGACGGCGCGGTCGTCGAAAATCGTCAGAAACGGTGGTGTATTCCCGGTTGCGACTCCGAACGACTGTGCGGACGACTGATTTTCGAGTATAAGGGTGCCTCCGAAATGTCAAGAAGCACGGCGATGTTGCACACGATCCGGAGGGCCGTTGGCCATACCTTAAAGGAGTCGAATCCATGTTTTCGAGACGAGCGGTGATGAATGTGTTGATGGGCTTTGTCTGTGCCGTGGTCTTTGCGACAGCGGCGTCGGCGGCGATGGCGGACGACAAGGCCCCGTCCAAGAAGAAGGACAAGGCCCCGGACAAGTCGGCGGAGAAGGAGGACAAGGAGGAGAAGCCCGATTTTCCCAAGTTCGAGGAGTTCGCCAAGGATCACAAGGCGATTCTCGATCCCACGGGCGAAACGCCCTTCTTCCCCCTGCACTACAACGCCAAGACTGACAATCTGCTCTGCGTGGTTCCCAAGAAGATGCTCGACACCAACTTCCTGTTGGCCAGCAGCATCGCCGGTGGGCCGCGATTCGCGGGCTTCATGTGGGGCGACATGGTGGTCCAGTGGCAGCAGATGAACAAGAAGCTGGTCCTGATCGAGCCCGACCTGCGCTACAAAAAGGGCGAGAAGAGTACGGTCGAGGATGTCATCAGCCGGACCTACACGGACTTCATCGTTCTTTCCACGCCGATCGTCTGCAAGAAGGGCGACGATCCGGTGATCGACATGGACAAGGTGCTCAAGACCAACTTCATGAACATCGGCAGCCTGTTCGGCGGCAGCGTGGACGCGTCATTGAGCCGCTGGGCCAAACGCAAGGGGTTCCCGGACAACATCGAGCTGGCCGTGGACTTGGCCGTCATGAGCGGAAGCCAGGGCGGTCAGCGGGCCCGGATCCACTACAGCATCTCCAAGCTCCCCGATAACGACTACCAACCGCGCGTCGCGGACGACCGCGTCGGCTACTTCATGACCGTGCTGAAGGACTGGTCCAGGCCGCACAGCGACAAGACGGTCTTCCATCGCTACATCAATCGCTGGCAGGTGCGGAAAGAGGATCCCGAGGCGGAAGTCTCCGACGTCAAGCCCGAGGACCAGATCGTCTTCTACATCGAGAAGACCGTTCCCAAGCAATATCGCCACTACGTTCGGGAGGGCATCCTCGACTGGAACAAGGCCTTCGAGAAGATTGGCCTGCGTAACGCGCTCGCCGTGCGTCAGCAAACCGATTCGGTCTACGCCGACTTGGATCCTGAAGATGTTCGTTACAACTTCTTCCGCTGGATCGTCAGCGGCCGGGCCTTCGCCATGGGTCCGTCGCGGGCCAACCCGCTGACCGGTCAGATTCTCGACGCGGACATCATCTTCGACGACAGCTTCGTGCGTTCGCTGATGACTCAATACGCCCGCTTGTCAGCCAAGGGGCCGGCGGCGTCCTACGATCCGCAGCTCACCGAGTTCCTCAGCGCCTACCCGGAATGGGCTTTCCAGCCGCTCACCGAGCAGCTTCTGCCCGGGCGTGTGCAGTACTCGGGCATGGATATGTCCTGGACGGCCGAGGAGATGGAGATGCTGGCCTCACGCAACCAGGCATTTTGCACCTACGCCCAGGGCCTGGTGCATGAGACCGCGTTCGCCGGCGCCATCGCCCAGGCGGCGGGCGGCGGCGGGCTCAAGGAGGAGTTCATCGGCCAGTTGCTCAAGGAAGTGGTATCCCACGAGGTGGGTCACACGTTGGGTCTGCGTCATAACTTCAAGGCCAGCAGTTGGCTGTCCCTGGACAAGATCGTCAACGCCGAAGGCGACACGCCGGTCTGCGGATCGGTCATGGATTACAACCCGGCCATGTTCGCCCTCAACGAGGAGGACCAGGCCAACTTCGTCACCACGACCATCGGCCCGTATGACGAATGGGCGATCGAATACGGCTACCGGCCGCTGGGCAAGGATCAGAAGGATGAGGCCGAGCTGCTCAAGTCGATCACCGATCGCGTGGCGGAGGAAGGCCTGGACTACGCCACCGACGAGGATACGGGCTTCTTCGGCCTGGATCCGCTGGTCAACCGGTACGACAACGGCGACGACCCCATAGCCTACGCCAAACACCGCATGGAGATGGTCCAGGCCCTGCAGAAAGATATGGCCGACTGGGCGGTCGAGGACGGCGAGAGCTACAACCGAGTTCGCAAGAACTTCGACATGTTGCTCTACGAGTTCGGCCGGGTCGCGGGCTTCGCCGCTCGCTACATCGGCGGCATCTATGTGCATCGCGATCACAAGGGCGATCCGGATGCCCGCCCGTCGTTCGAGGTCGTACCCGTCGCCAAGCAGCGTGAAGCCCTGGCGTTCCTGAACGAGACGATCTTCTCGGATTCGGCTTTCAGTTTCGATCCGGAGTTGCTCAACAAACTCGGCGCGGGCCGATTCCGCCATTGGGATTCCGATTCGTACGACAGTCAGGTGGACTACCCGATCCACGATCGCATCGCCGCCACACAGTGGCGGACCCTGTTCCACATACTCAACCCGTTCACCATCACCCGGATCTACGATGCGGAGTTGAAGGTGCCTGCCGATCAGGACGCGATGACCGTGCCCGAGCTGATGACCACCACCACGGCCGCCATCTGGTCGGAACTCAAGAACCCCGTCGGGCGGGGCGAGTTCACCAACCGCCGTCCGTTCATCAGTAGCGTCCGACGGAGCCTGCAGCGCCAGCACGCGTCGGTCATGTTGAACCTGCTGCTTTCCGAGCCCGGGAGGATGACTCCGGCCGACGTCCATTCCGTGGTGCGGATGACACTGGTGGGTCTGTCCGCCCAGATGGAGAGCGTGTTGGAAGGCGACAGCGGATCGCGTCTGGACGACTTCAGCAAGGCTCATCTGTTGGACACGATGACGCGGATCGACAAGGCCCTGGACGCCGAGTTTAGCCTGTAACGAGCTCAACGCTCATTCTTGGTTCGAGGAGATACGAAACCATGCATGCATCCAACAGATTGCACCGCAGCGTTGTGGCTAGCCTGGCGCTGGCGATCCTGACCAGCGCGACCGTCGCATTGGCCGGCTCCGGCGCGCCGGGGCCCAAGAAGGACGACAACAAGGCAGACAAGAAGGAAGACAAGAAGGAAGACAAGAAGGAAGACAAGAAGGAAGACTTCCCCAAGTTCGAGGAAGTGACCAAGGACATGACCGTCAAGGAGGGCTTCTTCACCCTCTACATGGACAAGAAGAAGGACAAGCTCCTGGCCGCGATCCCCACGTCCATGATGGACACCCACTTCCTGATGGCCACCTCCATCGCCGGCGGGCGGGGTTATGCCGGCTGGCAGTGGGGCGATGGAGTGGTCTACTGGAAACGCTACGACAAGAAACTGGTCCTCAATTTGGCGGATCCCCGTTATGTCAAAGGCGAGGGTAGCACGGTCGAGGATGTCATCGGCCGGACCTACCCCGATCCGATCGTCGCTGCGGTGGACATCATGACCGAAACGCCGAGCGGGGATCCGGTTATCGACCTGGGCGCGTTGCTCAAGAGCGATCTGGCCGAGATCTCTGTGCTGTACCGCGGTCTGTCGATCGACTCCGGTCTGAGCAGGTGTTCCAAGATCAAAGTCTTCCCCAAGAATCTCGAGCTGGGCGTTGACTTGGCCATGATGAGCGGGCGCCCCGGCGGGGGCGGCTCATGGATCACGGTACACTACAGCCTCTCGGAGCTGCCCGAGAACGACTACAAGCCGAGGGTGGCGGACGATCGGGTCGGGTACTTCATGGTGGCCAGCAAGGACTGGACCCGCAGCCACGCAGATAAGACCGTATTCAATCGGTACATCAACCGATGGCGGCTGGAGCCCGAGGATCCGGAGGCGGAAGTTTCCGACGTCAGACCCGAAGACCAGATCGTATTCTACATCGAAAAAACGGTCCCCAAGCAGTACCGCCATTATGTCCGCGAGGGCATTCTGGAATGGAACAAGGCCTTCGAGAAGGCCGGTCTGCGCAACGCGGTTCGCGTGATTCAACAGACCTATGACGATCCGGCAACCCGGGATCTGGATCCGGAAGACGTGCGCTACAACTTCTTCCGTTGGATCGTCAGCGGGGTGCCCTATGCCATGGGCCCCTCGCGGGTCAACCCGTTCACCGGCCAGATTCTCGATGCGGACATCGTCTTCGACGACGCCCTGGTGCGCTTCCTGGTCAACGAGTACCGCACCATAGGCCCCAAGGGCGGCACGTTGTTCCAGTCGCCCGATCTGAAAGCCTTTCTGGATTCCCACCCGGAGTGGGACCGGCGACCGCTGATCGAACGACTGACCCCCGAGTTCGTCGAAGGGCGTCCGACCGAGCAGGACCGCCGAAGTGCCCACACCAACCCGATGAGCTTCGAGTCGCTGGATCTGCTTCGAGGGCGCGGAAAGCAACCCTGCGAATACGGCACCGGTGCGGTCCGAAGTCTGGCGGTGGCCAGCGCGTTGTCCGCGGCTGAGGGCAAGGGAATGTTGTCCGACGAGTTCATCGGCCAGGTCATCAAGGAGATCGTCGCCCACGAGGTAGGTCACACACTCGGCCTGCGACACAACTTCAAGGCCAGTACCTGGATGTCGCTGGCGGACATCAAGAAGGCCTCCGATCCCGATGCCCCCACCTGCGGCTCGGTGATGGACTACAACCCGAGCCTATTCGCCGCCTCCGAAAGCGAGCAGGGCGATTTCGTCACGCGGACCATCGGACCCTATGACTATTGGGCGATCGAATACGGCTACCGCCACGCCGGTCCCGGCACGGATGAGGCGGAGATGCTCAAGGGCCTCACCGACCGGGTGGCCGAAGAGGGATTGGTCTACGCCACCGACGAGGACACCGGGTTCTTCTCGCCCGATCCGCTGTCCAATCGCTTCGACTTGGGTAGCGATCCGTTGGAGTTCGCCCGCGGTCAAATCGACATATACCACCGTCTGCTGAAAGACTGTTCAGACTGGGCGGTGGAGGACGGCGAGGCGTGGTATCGCCTGCGACGGGCGTTCAACATGCTGCTCGGCGAGTACAGTTTCGGTGTGCAGATGGCCTCGCGGCTGATCGGCGGACAGTACATCCACCGCGACCACAAGGGAGACCCCAACGAGCGATCGCCGGTCGAAATCGTCCCCGTCGAAACCCAGCGGGCCGCCCTGACGCTGCTTAGCGAGACGGTGTTCAGCGAAGATGCGTTCGAGTTCTCACCTGACCTGCTCAACCAGCTCGGAGCCGGGCGGTTCATACACTGGGAATCGGACGCCATGGATTGGGCGGTGGACTACAACATTCACGATCGCGTACTGGGCATCCAGTGGATCGTGCTCTTTCGGCTGCTGAACCCGGTCACGCTGAACCGGATCCACGACGCCGAACTCAAGGTGTCGTTGGATCACGACGCCATGACCGTGCCCGAGGTGATGGGCAGCGTCCAGGACATGGTCTGGTCGGAACTGGGCTCGCCACGAGGTCGCGGCCCGTGGTCTCGCCGACAGCCGATGATCAGCAGCTTCCGTCGAAACCTACAGCGGACCCATCTGGAAATCATGATCAACATGGTTCTGTCATCGCCGGGTCGAGGCCTCAACGCCGACGCCCACGCGGTGGCCGTGCTCAAACTACGCGAGCTGGACACCAAGGTTGAAGCCCGATTGGCTCAGTCGCGCGACAAGCTGGACGACTCGACCCGTGCCCATTTGGATGAGGTCACCGTCCGCATTACCAAGGCGTTGGAGGCCAAGTACGTCGTCCAACGGTAATAACCTCCGCCGGTTCAGACGCCGGGTAGCACGGTCGCGGCTCGGATTGTGGCGATTAACTCGGAGGCCCGACACTACGAGGCGTCGGTGGGCCGGTGCGACTCGATCTCATCGACCCGATCACTCAAATCGGAAAGCGCCTCCTTCAACGATTGGACCGCTTGTTTGAGCACGCGAGTCGGGCCGATTTCGTCGGGTTTGCCGTCCATTCGCCGCAGGGCATCCCGCAGCGTGATGCGCGTCTCACGATCCAGGGCCGCATGGCGAAGGCCATCAAGCGCCGCTCGGGATTCAGAATCATCAATGATCGCCAACGCCTCGATGGCCGCTCGTACCGTACGCCGCTGCGGATCGCTCAACCAGCCGATCAGCGCATCGCGGGCCTCGTCGCCCAGTTCAGGCAACACCCCCAGACGACCGACCGCCCGAATGGCACGCGGTCGCAGGCGGGAGTGCTGACCGTAGGCGGCGTATTGCAACGCCGGCTCCAAACCACGCGGATCGCCGAACTCAGCCAGCGCGCTTAGCGCCGCTCCGCGAACGATGTTGCCGTACGAATCCGTATGCACCTTCTCCAGAAGAATCGAGATCGATTCCTCATCGTGAATCCGCGGCAGGGCATTGATGGCTGCAGCCTCCACGTTGATGCTCGGGTCGCTCCGTGCGAAACGCTTCAACAACTCGGCCGCTGGCTGCTCGTGGGCGTAGTCGACCATTGTTTCAACCGTCGCTGCTCGAACATAGGGGTCGGTCAGGCCGTCACGGTCTGTCAACGCGTCGATCAGTCGCTCCATGGCGACCGGTTGATGCAGCTCGCCGAGGGCGGCGGCGGCGGCGGCGCGAAGTTCCCAATGTTCATCTCGGTTGTCGAGCAGGTCGGCGAGCGCCGCAATCGTTTCCAGAATGGGCACCGTACCCTCAGCCTCGTCGCCTTGCGGCTTGTACGGTCGAACGCCTTCGCCGGTGGTGGCCAGGTGTTGCACGGCCCGCATTCGGGTCACGATGGTTGGTCCCCGTTGCAACTGGGTGATCCACATGGCCGGTGATTTCGCGCATTTCAGGCTGGCCAGCACGCCGGTAAACGGGTCCACGCAGTACAAATCCGGCTCAGCCGATAGCGGGACGCGAATGGACGTTTCGCGTTCGGTAATGTCGATGGTCCGGCGGATCTCCTCGTCGCCGCACCGAAAATATACGTCCAGCGGAAAGGCAAACGCCGGCCGACGTCGGTCGATGGACTGCATCTGTTTGACGGTAATCTCCGCCAGGTGATGTTTGGCGTCCCAGCGATATTTCACATCCAATTCCGGCACGCCGGGGCGGCGGGTCCACTGGGTGAAGAACTGCTCGAAGCTGCGCCCGGTCACGTCCTCGACCACCAGACGCAAGTCGTCCGTTTCCGCCAATCGCCCCCGGAACCGATCCAGGTAGGTCCGCACCACCTTCCAAAACAGGTCGTCGCCGAGCTGGTGACGCAGCATGTGCAGAACGCTGCCCCCCTTGGAATACGGCAGTGACCCCTTGACGCCGAAGATGTCGTCGGGATGGGAATAGTCACGAAAAACGAGCGTAGCCCCGGTGTCCGATGAATCAGCCGAGGCCACTCCCTGCATTCGCTCCCATGTTTCGACCAAATAGGCGTCCCCGCCCTGAGATTCTTCCGTCCACACCGTGGCCATGAAGGTGGCAAAGCCTTCGTTGAGCCACAGGTGATCCCACGAGGCGCAGGTGATCAGGTCGCCGAACCACTGATGAGCCAGTTCGTGAGCGATCAGGCCTTCTTCGTCGTTGTCCAGCGCCGCCCGCTCGTCAATCAAGGCCGTGTCGGTCATGGTGGTAGCCGACGTGTTCTCCATCCCGCCCCAGGCGAAGAGATGCACGTTCGTCTGGGCGTATTTGGCGTAGGGATAGTCCTCCGCCAGCAGCACGGAGAAGAACTCCATCATCTCGGGCGTGCGGGAGTAGGTGCGAGCTCCGTCGTCGCGTCGGCCCGGCGGGACGTAGTAATTCACCGGCACGTCGCCCCAGTGATCCTCGATCACGTCGAACTCGCCGATGATCAACGAGACCAGATAGAACACATGCGGAACGTCCTGACGCCAGTGGTAGGTGATCGTCCCGGCCTTCTCGTTGGGTCGCGTTTCGACCAGCCGACCGTTGGAGATGGTCAGATAGGGCGCCGGAACCGTGACCACGATCTCGGTGGTGCAGCGATCCACCGGTGCATCGAGACAGGGGAACCAGTACCGGCTGAACTCCGCCTCGCCCTGCGTGTGGATGGCCAGGGATCGATTCGGATAGGCATCGTCAGGCAGGGCGAAGTACATCCCCTCGACCGGTTTGACGCATCGGTAGTCGATGGAGATGGTCGTGTCGCGATCGACCGGAAGCGGGCGATCGAACTCCAGCACCAGCTTGCGGGCGTCGTGTTGATAGTGCAGCTCGACCCCGCCATCGGCGACGACACCATCGATGTAGAGATCAACCGCATCCAGCACCAGCCAACGAATCGTCCCGGTCACCGGTCGAACGGTCAGCGACGCTCGTCCGCGGAACGATCGGGCGGTCAGGTCATCGAAGTGCAACTCCAACTTGAGGTGTCGAAAGTCCACAATGCGATCGGCTGGAAACCGATTCGCATCCGCCCCCGATTTCGGATCGAACGGCTGGACGACATCCCGCAGGCCTGCCAACGTCGCTCGCCCGCAGCTCCAGCGCTCCCGTGTTCCGGCAGACGCCGGGTGATGCATGACCCCACAGAGCGTAGCGAAGAGAAGAATCCAACCCGCGTGCAGCACCATGCCACGCTCAAGGCGCACCAGTCTCATTTCAACCACGGTCACCCTCTTTCTTCGTGTCCATGCACGACCCTATCGATGCTTGAATGCTCAATGAAACACCCCACAAGCCCATGGATCGCAATCCATGGGTCCAACGGGCGCCGTTGAGGATCAGTTGACCACTCAATCCTCAATAGTCGCGCGGCCGAGCTCACCCTCGGTGCAGCGGTAGGATAGACGAAGCCTCCGGCAGACGAAACCTGGCTGCGTAGCCGCCTCGGCCGCCTCGCGTTATCGGGCGCAGACGCCTCACCCACTCGAACC
>JADFPW010000456.1 GCA_022562105.1 Planctomycetota bacterium | reverse complement strand
ACGTGCGAGGGCTCGCGCGGATTGACAAGGTCTCAGGTCATGAGCCGCCACAGACCATATCAAGGTCCAAAGGATTCGAGTGACGTGGCCTTCTTGCTGCTCACGGGCTGGCTGGTCTTGATTATCCTGTCCTTCCTGGCCGAACCCTTTTACCTCAAGTCGCCCATACGGCCAGACCGAACCAACGTTGTAGCGGATCTACTCATCGCGGTGGGCGTGACGGTGGGATCATGGCATGCCGCGCGGTTTTCGCGAGTGCTTCCCCTCTTCTTCATTTTCGGATGTCTCGCAGGAGCTCTAGTGGTGTTATCGCACCAGCCGTCTTGGTGGGTACTGCGGACCATGGACCTCGGAATCACTCCACTTGTGGGGTATGGCGTGTACTGGTTCGGCATTATCGTGTTGCTCGGGATGGCCAGCCGTTTGGTCGCCCACGCCCGGCACGTGCGAATGGATAGATCAACGCCGGCGAATACGTGCGTCAAGTGCGGGTACCTTCTGTACGGCCTTCCGGAGCCTCGTTGTCCCGAATGTGGTGAACCATTCGAACCGGCAAACGTACCTTCCTCGGTTCCGTCGAGCCGTGATGAGATCAAGGAGACCTCGTAGGGCTCTGTCGCGCCTAGCATGCGGAGTCATCCGAGCCGCGCCCGTAAGGAAGCGGTCGCCGGCGACGCAGCCGGGCCGGCGCATGTCCGCTCCCTCACGGTCGCGGCTCGGATTGTCGAGAACAGTCGGGGAGACTATACTGGTCGGAACGGGCATCGCAACGTTCTAGCGGAAGGCAAAGGACTCGAACGGCACCATGATCGAGCGAGCAACAACGCGACGAGTTGATGTGGGTGGCGTCCCCATCGGCGGCGGGACACCGGTCTCGATCCAGTCGATGACCAGCACCTACACCTACGACATCGATGCGACGATGGCCCAAATCCGCCAGCTCGCCGAAGCGGGTTGCGATATCGTTCGCGTCGCGGTCCCGACCAAGGCGGATACCGACGCTCTGCCCGCCATCCTCGCCCAGACGCCGGTCCCCATCGTGGCCGACGTGCACTTTCACTTCGAGCGGGCACTGGAAGCGATTGAAGCGGGTGTCCACAAGATTCGCCTCAATCCCGGCAACATTCAGGATCGCAAGCAGGTCGATCGGGTCATCGCTGCCTGTCGCGAGCGCAGCATCCCCATCCGTGTGGGAGTCAACGAGGGCAGCGTCGTCGAACGCAAGGACGCCGATCGTCGGGCCGCCCAGAAGAAAGCGCTGTCCGAAGATCCGCATCGACGTCTGGTCGAGCTGATGCTCGAGACGCTCGACGATTACCTGCGCCTGTTCGACGAGAATGACTTCCACGACGTAGTCCTCAGTCTCAAGAGCATCGATCCGCTGGTGGTCATCGACGCCTATCGAGCCGCTGCCAAGCGATTCGATCTGCCGTTGCATCTGGGTGTGACCCACGCCGGCCCGCCGGAGACCGGGCGAATCCGTTCGATCAGCGCCCTGTCCACGCTGCTGGCTGAGGGAATCGGCGACACGGTGCGCATCTCCTACGCCGCCGATCCCATTCACGAGGTCGATGACGCCAAGGAGATGCTCTGCTGCCTGGGATTGCGAAATCGCACCGAGCCCGAACTGATCGCCTGCCCCACCTGTGGGCGGATCGAAATCGATCTGATCAAGTTGGTGGCTGAGGTCCGCCGCAAGCTGACCGACATCAAGACCCCGGTCAAAGTGGCGGTCATGGGCTGCGTGGTCAACGGCCCCGGAGAGGCCGAGGGCGCCGACGTAGCCGTCTTTGCCGGCAAGGGTCGCGGGGTCATCTACGTGCAGGGCAAGCAGGTCCGAACCGTTACTGAAGACGAGATGCTCGACGCGCTATACGAGGAGTCCGTCAAGTTCGCCCAGCGCGTCGAACGCGGCGAGGCCACACTGAGCACCGCCCGCGTCAACATCGTCCCGCCGGATCCGTTGCCGCATACTGGTGCCCTCCCTGTGATTGGCATAGAATAGACCGCGTGAGAACCCCCGACGGAGCGAACGAAGATGAGTGAAAAGGCGAACAAGTTGCGATTGGACTTCGGCAACCTCCCGCTTGTCGAAGCCGCTGTACGGGCGAGTTTGAGCGAATCGGTGCCGTTGACCTACTCCGTGGTCAATGCCATCGCACAGTCCCTCGGGAAATCGTTCCCCACGCTTACCGAACCCAAACAGATCGAACTCGCTCCAGGAGCGGGTCCGAGCACCGTGGAGTTCGGACCGAGCTACTTACCGGGGGCGGTATATGGAGGCCATGACGCTGGACTTTTCGTTAGCTTGCATCCGCAAGTG
>JADFPW010000132.1 GCA_022562105.1 Planctomycetota bacterium | reverse complement strand
GACGGTACCGACACGCTGACAAACATCGAAAACGTAACCGGATCCGCCCAGGGCGACACGCTGACCGGTGACGCCGACGCGAACGTCCTCGACGGCGGCGGTGGCAGTGATTCCTTGGCTGGAGGTGGCGGCAAGGATACCTTCCGCTTCACCGGCGCCAAAGACGGCGACGTCGTCACCGTGGACGGAGGACAGGAAAACGACACCATCGATTTATCAGCGTACAGCAGTGACAAACTCACCGACGATGGTTCGACGATCACGGTTGATCTTGGGAACAATGAATCGTTCACCATCAACTACTCCAATATCGAGAGCATCACCACGAGTGACGGAACGTTCGCTCCCGGCGGGGGCGGTGGATTCACCGTAGGCGCCGACACCTGGACGGGCACGAAGGGTGACGATGTGGCCGATGGTCTGGGGGGCGACGACATCCTGGACGGAGGACAGGGACAGGACACGCTCCACGGAGGTGACGGGAACGACTTTCTCTACGGAGGCAAGGGAGGCGGTGTCCAGGACACGGATATCCTCTTCGGCGACGCCGGAAATGATTATCTCGACGGTGGCTTGGGCAACGATATTCTTGACGGCGGAACCGGTGATGACCAACTGTTCGGCGGAGGCCACGATGACGTACTGATCAGCGGCGGCGGCAATGATGCCATGGATGGAGGTGGGGGCAACGATACCTTCCGCTTCACCGGCGCCCAGGACGGCGACGTCATCACGGTGGACGGAGGAGCGGGGAACGACACCATCGATCTATCCACGTACAGCAACGACAAGCTCACCGACGATGGTTCGACGATCACGGTTGATCTGGGCAACGATCAATCGTTCACCATCAACTACTCCAACATCGAGACCATCACCACCAGCGAAGGATCCTACGCACCGGGGGCGATCGGCGGTGCACCCAATGCTGATGCGGGGGCCGATCAATCCGTCAATGAGCTGGATCAGGTGACCCTCGACGCCACGGGAAGCAGCGATCCCGACAACGACACCCTCAGCTATCAATGGGTGCAGACCTCCGGCCCGAGCGTCACGCTCAGCGATGCCACGGCCGCCAACCCGACGTTCAACGCCCCAGAGGGTCTGATCAACATGACGCTGTCCTTCCAGCTCCAGGCCAGCGACGGGATCCACACCAATACCGATACGGTGACCATCACGGTCAACGCGGACGACGATGCCCCGAGTGCCGCTGCCGGTAGCGATCAGACGGTGGCCGAGGGTAACATTGTGACGTTAGACGCCACCGGAAGCAGCGATCCAGAGGGTCAGGGTTTGACCTACACCTGGATCCAGACCGGTGGCCCGAGCGTCACGCTCAGCGACGCCACCGCCGCCAGCCCGACGTTTACCGCTCCCGATATCGACCAGCCGACGACGCTGACGTTTCAAGTCAGCGTGTCAGATGGCCAGAACACAGCGGCGGACACGGTGAGCATCAAGGTCACACCGGTAAACGCCGGTGGGGGCGGAAGTGGCGGCGGATATGCTCCGGCTCCGCCGACTGACGAGGGAACGACCGACGAACCGGACCCGCTGGTGACCGGAGAAGACTCGACCGAGGATGGCGACGAAGACACCGCACAAGATGTGATGCTCGGTGAAACTGAGGGGTCGAGCGATGACGGGGCAACCGATCCACCGCCCGACGGTGGGGCGAGTTCTGTTCCCGAAGGATTCCCGGAATCAACCGACGCAATACTGGTTGACGAGCCCGCCACGCCGGTGGATTCCCCTGATCTGGACGCGATCACTGGCGATGCGCCTGAGCCCGTAGGCGTCGAAGGCCAAGCAAACGATGATGAGGCACCTACCCTCAACGACACCATGATCGCTGAGGTCGAGGCAGGCGGCGACGACAAGCAGGATGACGTATCCGTCACCTCCGATCCAGCCCCAATCGACTGGACCGACGTCACCGAGCTGGACGTCATGGACCCGAGGGCGGATGTATCCGATTCGATCGACTTCAACGATGAATCCGAGGCTCTCAGCGACGAGTCCGAGCTCGATGAATCCAGCTTCACGCTCGACGATCCGGTGCAGCGTGACTTCCACACCGCTGAACAGGGCGAGTTTGTCGAGGTGCCGGCGGCGGTGGGTACACCCGCATTGATGATCGAATTCGACACGGGCGACGCGAAGTTTGAGGACGTCTTCGAAGAAGTCGCGTTCAAGGACGATCCCTACGCCACAGAGCTGCCCACCGACGACGCCCTCGTTCATCGCGCTGCATCAAGGGTCGCCGGGCACAGCACGCTCCAGGCTCAAGAGGATCTCGAGCCGCTTGCATTCTCAGGCGACGGGTCCGGGCGACACCATGCCGACGATTCGGGCGATGCATCCGATCCGTTATCCAAGGAACCCGAATGGTCCTCCGGGCGACGCGGTGCGGACGCGGACGAGGCTGCATCGGCCCGTGCGGGAGGCTTCTTCGCTCGCCTCTGGGGTGCGGTCCGTGGTACGGGCGGGCTGGTCCGTCGGGCCGATAACGACTCGACGAGTGAGCGCCGGGGCACTCGCCGTTCCTAGCGACGGGTCCAGTAAGACCGATGAAAGTGTCTACCAGCACGCACTGGTGCAGACGCGGCGTGGATGAGCCGACAAAAGGATAGGCATCCGCCGGACCCGTGGCGATTGCGGTCAGCCGCCACGAGGACACCTGAACCTCGTCGGAATCGGCACTGGGTGCAATAGAAGAGCGACATGTCAACAGACGCCTGTACTGATCAATCGTCCCTACACGGCAATTTAGCCGCTGCGATCTATGCCGAGTTTGCAGCGCTGGCCGAGCCGTCGGGCCCTGAATGGAAGCGAAAGCATGCTCGAAGTGAGGTGCGGGTGGCTCTGGAGGTCGAAATCGAGGGCAGGGTGTTGCGAGCCTACACGCACAACGTCAGCCCCAACAGCATGTGCGTGATCTGCAAGGCCGAAGCCAAGCCGCACACGACCATCCGTGTGCGGCGGACGCTACCGGACAGTGTTTGGAGCGAGGGACGGGTTCGTCACTGCACAGCGACTTTCGGGGCCCATAAGATCGGGATAGATTTCGAGAACTCCCCCCAGACCGAGCAGGGTAACTCTGCCACCTGCGTGTAGGGGTCGGACGCGCCTTGACGGCCAGCTAGCACCATTTTGACGTTATCGGCCCTGCGACTCGGCCGCCACCGCACGGCCGGCGCTCCATCACCGGTCCACCTTGGTCGATAGACTCTGTAGCGACTTTAGTGTCGGTGCATAAGAGGATTCCCAAATGCCAAGAACACCCGGCGCAACTCAGCAACAACTGGTGGAACTTGTTGAAGCCCTCGAGCGAGAGACCCTGCCAGCCGACGTGCCGCTGGACCAGGAACGGCGAACGGCGCGACGGGATCCCAACTTCGTGCACAGCGAGATTTGCCTCTTTCACGGCTCTGGCGAGACGCGTACTATCGTCGATGCAGCAACTCGCAACCTGACCTTTCACGGTCTATCGGTCGTCGTCCATCTTCACCAGCTTGTGCGCCGCGGGAGGCCTGCGGAGGTTATCGTGGCCCTGGGGTCGGGATCCCCAACACACCTTGCGGGAATCGTGGCCTTCTGTCGCGAGATTGAGAAAAATCTCTACGAAATCGGCGTCAACGTGCGGGCGTCGGGTCCCAGCGCAATTCTCATGCACGACATCGAAATCGCTCGGGCGACCTACGAATGGTTCGCCCAAGCCCTGCTGTGCGATGAAGGGCCCGAGCAGGACGCTCCTTTGGAAGTCGGGGCAGGCGGCAATTCCCCGGCCTGAGGTGGGCGCTGCATTTCCGCGTCATCGACAGGCGTCCGAGTCACCCACTCCGGGCGTCGCTGGGCGATCTGCACCGTCTTGATCGGAGTCTCTTCAGCCACGCCAAGACAGCGACGATCGCCAACCAGGATCCTTGGGTGACACCGCGAGACGGTCCGCCCAAAACAACCATCGCTTCTGCGTGCTCACCGGCCGGTCGCCGTGTCCGTCGGGGCGATCACCGTACTTGGCGCACCCATCTCCGACGAGTTCAGCCGAGCGGCCGATAGCATCGCTGCCGCAGTCCCCAGGGTCCATGCATGATCCTGCGCTGGCCCGGGCGACCGGACAGACTGGTGAATGCCGATTCTTGGCAAGCGAGAGAGACGCCCACTAACTCTTGCTGAAGAGTCGCCGGAGAACGCCCGTGGAGCCCTTGTCCGCCGATGAGTCTGCGGGGTTCACCTCCGAATCGGCCAGCAGTCGTTGGGCCAATCCCCGCATGGCTACGCGTACCGGGTTTTTGGCGTCAAGCGAAGCGAGAGGCCGACCGAGATCCAAGGATTGACTCACCAGTCGGTAGTTGTTAGGGATGGCTGCATAGATCGACTTCTTGAGTGTTTTTTCCAGATCCGCTCGCCCGACGCAGCCGCTCTTGCCATCGAAACGGTTGAGGATCACTTCAATCGTATCCTCGGGAATCCCCGCTCGCAGCAACGCTTCCAGGGTACGCCGCGCGTTCCGAATGCTAGCCACGGATAGCTGGCACACCAACAAGATCGTATCGGTACGCTCCAGGACGGCAAACATTTTGGCGTCCAGCACTCGTGGCAGGTCAATGATCACGTTTTCGTAAGCGGTGGCCAATAGGTGGATTGCGTGATCAACGACTTCCGGTGTGATGGCATCAAGCTGCTCAGGCAACGGGGGCCGAGCCAGCAGCGAGACTCTGCAGGGGAGCTCGGTGACCGCAGCCGACAGGAGACCCTGGTCCAGATTGTCTCCCGCCTGAGCCAGGTCCAGGAAGGTGTACTTCGGTGTACAATCGAAGTTGGTGGCCACGTCACCGAATTGGAAGTCCATATCCGCCAGAGCGCATTGGGATTCCGTGAGATTCCCAATCTCCATGGCCAAATTGCAAGCAATGGTTGTCGCTCCGGCGCCGCCACTCGCTCCGAGCACGGAGATAACCTGGGTCTTGCCTCCGAGTGCCGCAAGGTGCCGAGCCGCGGCACGCCATACCGCGTTGGCCAAGTCCGCGGGCTCTATAGGCTCACAGACAAACTGTGCGCAACCGGACCGCATGGCTGCGAGAATTATATTGGGATCACGATTGTCGCTGGCCGCCATCAGCGCCAGATCGGGCCGTTGGGTAGCGACCTTGTCAATCACGTCGATCACGGCATCGGCATCGGGATCGAGGTGAAAGAATACCAGGCCGATCTCCGTTGCGCTCAACGCCTCGGCTAGGTCTTGGGGAGTGCTGACCTCGACTTCGAAACGCACATAATTGAGTCCAGCCAGCGCCTCGCGTAGGGCGCGCGAGCTTGCTGGCTCAGTATTGTAGAGGCAGAGGTCGAGCGAACGCTTCATCCAGCCACTCCCTGCGGGTAACGGTGACGCACATAGTATCGGCCACCCTAATCATCGGAGAGAGAGCGGATCCAGTTCTGCTCGGCCTATGATCTGCAGGCCGGGACTCCTCAAGAGACCGCCGCAGAGCCCCGTTTACGCCGACCGGGCCGCAAGAGCGCTCCCGAGGTGCAGGACCGGGGCCCCCCCTCCCCCCAGCGGCCCGCAGCAAACGGCTGAGCGCCGTCACATATGCGCTTCGGAGAACCGAGCCAAACCGACGTCCGGTAACTGCGCGGAATTTTCCTCTGTGCCGGCAACCGGCCGGATGCCCGCTCCGGGAGACTAAGCTTGCTCCGGGTCGACACCGAAGAACAGAGAGAGTTCTTGAAACCCATGTTGAAGTTGGCCGTGTTCGGCCACGGTGTCTCGACGGACTGACCCTAACGTGTCTAGAGTACGCCCTATCCTCTTGGAACAGCGGGGGCGTTCATGCAACGCATGGATGACCGTCGCCAAGTCCACGTTTCTGGTTTCGATCGTTCTGGTTATCGGACTCGGCCCACCACCTGTCGAGCACGTCGATATCACGGCGACGGCGCCGGGGTCGAATCATCAAATCGCGGCAGAAGCGGCCGCAGATTCTGCTGCATCGACGGTCATCCCGGGGCAGCGCTCACCAGCGGTCGAACGCGTGATCGGAGTCGTTCAGCCGTTCCGCACGGCTAGTTTGGCGTCAGTTCGGCAGGGGCCACTTGCCTCGATCGCCGCTCCGGAGGGCACCCGGGTGACTGCGGGTGATCCGATCTTCAGGCTGGTCGATGAGGCCCAGCGAGTCCGTGTGCAAATCGCCAAGGCCAAGGCCGAGACGACGCTGGCGGTGGAGCTGGCCCGGGCCCGGTGGGAGCAGGCTCGACAGCAGCGCGATCGCCTGGTGGACCTTCACGGCGAAGCCAACGCGACCCCCAAGGAGTATTCGGACGCGGTTTCCGAGGAGGCGATTACCCACCTGGAGTTTGAACAGGCTCGATTCAAGCACGCTCAGGACATTCTGGCGTATGAACTGGAGCAGGCCCGGCTCGATGAGTTCCACGCCCGAGCCCCGTTTGACGGGTATGTGTCTCGCCAGATCAAGGAGGTAGGCGAGACGATATATCAACGAGAGTTCGTCGTCACCGTGGTGCAACTGAATCCGCTGCTGGTGGTCGTGGATTGCCCACTCGAGCTGGCACCCCGAGTCCATCCCGGCGACCGATTGACGGTTCGCCCGATGGACGACCACTGGTCACCGCGCCAAGGAACGGTGGTTCTAATCAACGCGGTCGCCGACGCTGCCAGTCAGACGTTCAAGGTCAAGTTGACAGTCGACAACGAGGACGGCGGTTGGACATCGGGAATGAAGGTGGTGGTGGAGTTTCCCCAACGCCCAGCGGATGACGGATCCATGGCCCGGACGCGGAAGACCGGCGTCACCGTGGCCGAGAAGTCCGGTTAAAAACCGGACCCACAGGGCATGAGTCCCTCGGGTACTGTCCGGACTCGGCCGACTACCGAGCAGCGGCTGGTGCCAAGGATCCGGCCGAGAAGACTAAAACGGGTTCCTGAGGCGTGATCGGCGCCACCCACGTACCGGCGCCGCGCGGCTCCAGGGCGGCGCACACAACTGGGAAATCGGCATGACGCAACTGAGAAGCGGAGGGCTCCCCGATGTTTGAGGACATGGTGGCTTCGACGCCGACGGGTAACGACGACGATGCGTTCGATATCCTGCAGGATTTGTCGCAGAACACTTCGGAGGAGATTCGCCGCCAACGAGCTCACTTTCGAGTGGCCATCAAGGCCGGCGTCGTCGTCCGACCCGGCAATAGTAGTGAGCGGCTTTCGTTCAAGGTTCGCGGAGTCACCGGAGACGTTTCTCAGGGCGGTTGCAGCATGTTGCTGCCCGTGCCGGTCAACGTTGGGGACGTCTATCAACTGGAGTTCGATCGGGAAACCGTCGGGCTACCGCTGACCTACGCCCGGTGTGTGCGGTGTCGCCTGGTCCGTGAAGATGCCTTCGAGATCGGGTTCGCGTTCTTCGCACCCGTGGCCCTTCCCGAACGGCTTCGGGCAGCGGCCGCCACCAGTACCGCTGGCTAGCCCACGATCCAAATCGATTCGCCTGACCGTCGCGGAGGAGCACTCGTGCAGACAGGACCAACGCCGCCACCTAACAAGACGGACGACGTTGGGCAGCCAGCCTGTGCGTCAACAGACCCCTACGCCGAGATCGTCGCCCTGGG
This sequence comes from Planctomycetota bacterium, assembly GCA_022562105.1. Lineage (GTDB taxonomy): Bacteria > Planctomycetota > Phycisphaerae > UBA1845 > UBA1845 > JADFPW01. Next base: position 3,241 of record JADFPW010000132.1, on the reverse strand, counting down.
TGGACGCGGGGCATCCAAGGAGCACTTCTGGGCCGAATCGCTGGCGGTGCTGGCTCGTGACTTTGTCTGTCCGTATGCTGCCCTCCACGTGCGCTACCCCTCGGAAGTCGTTCAACATGACGTCCATTCCGGGCCGACCGATCCCAACTTCTGGAAACCCAGCTTGCAGCAATTCTTGACCGAGTCGCTCGCTGACCCGAAACCGCGCATCAGGTTGCTAAAAGCCCGGTCCGGAAACACGCGTATCGCTTTTCTTGGCGCTCCGGTCTTCGATGCGGCCGGTAGCACCATCGGCGCGGTAGCCCTTGTCGTCCCGGCCGATGGTTCCTTCGACATGTTACCCTCCCTGGCCCGGCTGGAAGGGCTGGTCCGCCTGGCGTTCGTCTGTTCCGAAGGGGTAGGGCCAGCCAGGGCGCGTTTTGATGGCAGTACGGCAACCGGCCCCCAACCGACTTCGGCCAGTTCGGCGAAATCGATGTCGCGGGCCGCGTCCTATAGCACAGCGGAAGAGTTCGCCTTCGCCATGACCAACGAACTCGCCACTAGGATGGGGTTTCAGCAAGTCGCCCTCGGGTTGGTTCACGGTCCGAGAGTCCGCATTCTGTCCGTCTCGGGGCTGGATCAAGTCAATGAGAAGAGTCCAGGCATCGTCCGCTTGCGAGCAGCGATGGAAGAGTGTCTGGATTCGGGCGACCCGATCGTGCATCAGGCGGGCGACTCCTGGTCCAGTTTGCGATACGCCTCCGGTCACCGGCTGCATCAGCAGTGGCACGCGGCGGCCAACGGCGACGCGGTCGCGTCGATTCCGTTGGCCAGCGGAACCGACGACACTGTCGCGGTGCTGAGTCTGCGACGGCTAGCCGATCAACCCTTTACCGATGAACAAATCGACGAGCTGCGCGGGCGAGTCGAGGGGCTGGTGCCAGGGTTGATACTGATTCAGCGGGCGTCTCGCGGCCTGTGCCGACACGTCGTGGACCACGGTCGGTCGTTATTCGGAGCGATGGCTGCCCCGGGGAGATGGGGGCGCAAAGCGGCCGTCGTGGCAGCCGTCTTGACCGCGAGTTGGTTCCTGTTCGGGACCATGGAGTACGACTTGCGGGTGCCCTGTACGGTCACTCCCGCGCGGACCCGCCATGTCACCGCACCGTTCGACGGCATGATCGCGTCGACCCTCGTGGTCGAGGCAGATCGCGTGCGAAAGGGGCAGATACTCTGCACGCTCCACCGGCGCGACCTGGAGCTGACCCGAGCCGAGCTGGTGGCTGAACTGACCGTCGTGCAGCGGCAGATGGATCAGGCGATCGCGGAAGACACTCCCGTCGAGGTTCGGTTGGCCCAAGCTCGACAGACGTTGGCCGAGACCCGGCTGGCATCGGTCAACCGGCGAATCGAGCAGACCACCATTAGGGCTCCGATCGACGGAGTCGTCGTCAGTGGTGATCTTCGCAAAATGATTGGCAACGTGGTGATCCAGGGTACCGCCTTGTTCCAGGTGGCGCCCTACGACGAGTGGACGCTCGAGCTGGCGGTCCCGGAGTCGGCCTCGGGCGACCTGGCGGTTGGGCTCGACGGATCGTTCGTCAGTATCGCCCGGCCGGAGGCAAGTTCCCCGTTCCACATCGATCACGTTTCGGCGGACTCCCAAATCCGCGGCGGGCAGAATGTCTACGTCGCCGAGGCGGCGCTGGACGGCGCCGCCGCCTGGGTTCGCCCGGGGATGGAGGGGACCGCCCGAATTCATGTGGGTCGGCGGGCGGTTTGGTGGATCGTGCTTCATCGGGCCATTGACTATTTTCGAGTGAGCCTGTGGCTATGAGTGTCGCCACTGCGGGACCACAACCTCCATCGCCGGCTCAGGCACTGCGTTCGGTTCATGTCGGTCTGCGCGGCGACCTGGAAGTCACCCGTCACGTGTTTCGTGGCCAGCCGGCTTACGTGGTCCGCGATCCCATGACCTTCCAAAGCCAGCGCCTCTCGCCGGCTGACTACGACGTCTTCGTTCGCATCGACTCCTCTCAACCGCTGGGCGCGATATTTGATTCGCTCGTCGAACAGGGCAAAGTCGAGCCGACGGACGAGGACGGTTTCTATGAATTCGTCATGACGCTGCACCGGTTGGCTTTCCTGCGCCTGCCTCTGTCGGACGACAAGATCCTCTATCGACGATACGCCGCCCGGGTGCGGGCCCGCCGTCGGGAGAAAATACAGGGGTTTCTGTTCCTGCGCGTGCCGGTTTGGAATCCCGATGAGTTCCTCAACCGGACGATCCGCTTCGCACGCCCGCTATTTAGCTGGGCGGCGTTGGCCGTCTGGTTATGCCTGCTGATCGTGGCCGGCCTGGTCGCCGCCAGTCAGTGGGAAGCGCTTCGCCGGCCGGCGGTGGGTCTGCTGACCGTGGGAAACCTGCCGGTGATGTTCGGCACGTTGGTCTTGCTCAAGGTGCTCCACGAGTTCGGCCACGCGTTCGCCTGCAAGCGATTTGGCGGCCACGTTCCGGAGATGGGAGTCTACCTCATCATCTTCACACCGTGTGCCTATGTGGACGCGACGGCGTGTTGGGGGTTTACGTCCAAACGGCAGCGGCTGGCGGTCAGCTTGGCGGGAATGTATGTGGAGAGCATCATCGCCGCGGTTGCGCTGCTCATCTGGGCGTCGTCGGACCCGTCCCTGCTCCGCGATGTCGCCTACAACGTCGTATTCCTGGCCGGCGTGGTCACCGTACTGTTCAACATCAACCCGCTGATGCGTTTCGACGGCTATTACATCCTCAGCGACCTGCTCGAGATCCCCAATCTGCGAGCCCGCGCTTCACAGTATGTGGTCCAGGAGTTGAAACGGCACCTCCTGGGAGTCACGGCCGACTCGCGACCCTCCGGACGGCGGATGCGCGCCATTCTGATCTCCTATGGCGTTGCAGCCTCGATCTACCGGGTCTGCCTGACGTTGGCCATTGCGGGCCTGCTAGCCAGCAAGATGCTCATTCTCGGTGGAATCCTGGCCGTGTTGTACGTGGGAAGTACGGTCGTCAGCTTGGTGCGTAGGGTTTGCGTCTACCTTTGGTTTGCCAAGGAGACGTCCGCAATCCGTCGGCGAGCGGTGGCCCTTAGCATCCTCCTGCTCGTGCTGTTGCCGGCGGGCTTGGCACTCGTGCCCATCCCCGCTCACGTGCGGGCCGAGGGGGTGATCACCAGCGAACACGCCACCTACGTACGGGCCCAGTCGGCGGGTTTCCTGAGCG